>CALGAA010000170.1 GCA_937952445.1 uncultured Bacteroidota bacterium
CGGGGACTATGGTCATCCGTGCAGGGATGTGGCGGCCATCAAACGTGGTAAAATCGCTGGCCGTCATGGTGTTGATCAGGAATCCGTCTTCGTCATAAAATTCCGTTTTGACCTGCATAAAATGATCTACTGAAATCCACATGATAAGTTTTCCCCAGACTACGGCGGCATCCTCATGAGGAATGAGTTCGAGTTTGTAGGCTTCTATATCCCCGACCATTTCTCTTCCCAACAGGGATTGTTTATAGTCGTCGGTGATGCTGGATTCCCGTACCAGGTCGTCATTGGTGAAGTCTGATCCCATCCAGGATTGCGACATCATCGAAGGGGGTAGTTTGATGGTGCGTTCGATGCGAGGTTGCCAGTTCCAGATGTCATTGTTGCGTTTCAGATACGCAATTCCCTGATCTCTCGCCGGAGCTGTGACCAGAATCAAAGCCAGATCCTGGTCTTTAGCCCAGCTTTTCATATGGGTTTCCCGGGTCCATGTGGGACGGACGATGGTCATTTTCATTTCAGCATAACTTGTTCCTCCCCTCATATTCTCTTCACTTTTTCGTATAATTTCTTCTGCGGTAAGATTCTGGCTGTTCAGAATGGCGGGTATGGTAAGCATAATGGTGAAAAACAGGTATTTCATATCGAAATTATTTATGGTTTTATGAGGCGATGAAGCTTTGAAGTGAAAAAATCAAAAACGTCTTCGATCGGGTAGTTTCCCTCCATATACAGGTAATGGAGAACGATCCCATCCATGAAAGCACCAAATAGGTAGGTAACCATTTCCGCATTTTCCGGGTGGAATTTGTTGAAAAATGCGTTGAGTTGGGGAATCAGATTGGCTTGTTTTTCGAGAATATTTGTCATGATCAGCTCTTTGACCTTGCCCTGTAGAGTAAGCATTATCATGAGCCGATAGTAGGAGGGATGGGATTTGACCTCGTGCATCAGGGCGCGAAGATAATCCATCAGGTCATCCAGGGATTCCATATTTTCGATGCTTCCATTGGGCAGTTTTTCAATACCTCTTTGGATAAAGGAATCCACTATCGCCGAAAGGAGATGATCCTTACTATCAAAATAGTTGTAAATCAGGCTTTTCGATATTCCGACCTTAGCTGCAATCTGACTTACAGAGGTTTTGTGGTATCCCTGATCCGCAAATAACTCCAACGCGGTAAGAGTGATTTTTTCTTTGGTACTTTTATTTTGTATATCGCTTTTTCCGTTCATACGCTGTACTAAATAAACTGACTGACCGGTCGGTCAGGTGTTTTGGTATAAAACGGAAATGACCGCAAAAATGTTGCCAATGAATTTCCCTTTTTTGTATTTCTGGTTTAGAGTGTCCGGGGGGTGACTAATCACACATGGTGCCCTGTCCTATAAAAGCCGATGGTGAAAAAGCATGCCCACAGGCCAGCCTGGCCAACTATATAAGGTATACTGGCGCAGGAAGAGTAGGGCATATGGAAAAAGGGTATGCTTTAAATCTGGATGAGTAACTTGCAGAAAGGCAGGTGCGGGCAGGAAAAATGATGAGAACTTTTTGCACTCCAAACCTTATCCTGTTTTTGGTAATGCTATATCGGGTGTCGATGTTTTACGCCGGGGAATAAAAAAAGACAATGACTTTTGCATTGCCTTATCCTGTGCATCCCGGCTGTGAAGCTTATTTGATTACCCCGGGACCCATTGCAAATATAGGATAGGGGAGTTTACCCCACTGTTAAGTTGTGTTGAACTTACGGTTAATATCCGGGGTGAATTTTATGAATGAAGGAACAGACTATGAGTGGTCTGACTACCGTAATGAACTGCATCAACACGGTTGAAATCCCGTAGAATTCATCCCCGGGAAATCCCAATTGAATTTGCTTGAATTGATGGAGACAACCACAATCATCTTAAACCCATTTCAGGTACGGGCATAAAATAACAGCCTCCGTGATGAACCCATTCAAGTTCGTCTGAAACCATCAGTACAATTTCAAATGGTTAATTTCACGGATGGAACATGTATATGTGGTAGTGCACGTTTAAGCACTATAAGTTCTATGGGTTAATCGGTAGTAGACTTTTCAGCTTCAATCTTTTCTTTCTCCGCTTTAAGTTTTTCAAGTCTCTCTGCTTCGAGCTTCTTTTGTTTTCTTTCTTCTTCTTCCATTCCTTTTTGAAGTTCGTCTTCGAGAGATGCACGTGCGGTATTGAATTCCTTGATTCCTTTTCCGAGTCCTCGCATCAATTCAGGAATTTTACGACCTCCAAACAACAACAGAACCACAAACACGATAATGATTAGTTCCATTCCTCCCGGCATGCCGAATAATGCAAAATACGTCATGATAAATGATTTTTAATGATCATAAAGGTACAACTTATAAAATATATAGTAGGCAAATGTTTAGAAATTTTGATATTAGTTTTCGCTCCAGCGAGCTAAAATATCCTTATTTCCTTTGATGATTTGATCTGGTTTTACGACTATTTCTGTATCTATGGGCAGAAACACATCCACCCTTGATCCAAATTTTATGAATCCCAGCTCGTCTCCCTGTCGGACCTGTTGCCCCGGTGTGAGATTGCAAACGATTCTTCGCGCCACCGCACCGGCAATCTGTCGAAGGAGGATTTCCTGACCCTGGTGATTTTGAATGACGATGGTATTTCGCTCATTTTCGGTGCTGGATTTCGGGTGCCACGCTACCAGGTATTTCCCCTTATGGTACATATAATGCATCACTTTTCCCGTCATTGGTATCCGGTTGACGTGAACGTTGAGTGGGGACATGAAAATGGAAATTTGCCATCGGTCATCTTTGAAATATTCTGATTCGAACACCTTTTCGATCGCCACTACGGTTCCGTCAGCCGGTGAAACAATTACCTCAGGATCTTCCACGACGGGTCTGGAAGGATGGCGAAAGAAATAAAGTACAAACGCCAGCCATATGAAACTTACCAGGCACAGAAGGCCGGGTAAAA
>CALGAA010000171.1 GCA_937952445.1 uncultured Bacteroidota bacterium
TCTCTTTTTTACAGTTTGTTTATTATTTGCCGGCTTTCAGGCAGGAGCACAGAGTTTAAAGCTTTATACCCCTTATCCGGAAATCACTGTGCCACCCGGAGAATCTATTGACTATACAATCGATTTGATCAACAATTCCGGATCAGCTCAAACCGCACAAATATCCCTTGTGAATGTACCGGAAGGGTGGGATCATGAGCTGAAATCCGGTGGGTGGAGTGTGGGTAAAATTTCTGTGCTGCCCTCAGAGAAGAAAACAATGTCCTTGAATATCAATGTCCCTTTTGTGGTAGAAAAAGGAACTTATCAGTTTCAGGTGGTTGCGGGTGGTTATGATCGTCTGCTTTTGACGATTATTGTGTCGGAGCAAGGAACTTTTAAGACCGAATTTTCCACCCAACAAGCCAATATGGAGGGGGCGGCCAATTCCACTTTTACATTTAATGCTTCTCTGCGCAATAGTACCACTGAAGAACAGGTCTATGCTCTCAGGTCCAGGGCTGAAAGAGGATGGAATATTGTGTTTAAGGCCAATTATAAACAGGTTTCATCGGTGAGCATCAATCCTAATTCCACTGAGGATATTACCATTGAAATCAAAGCACCACACCAGGTGAAAGCGGGAACTTATAATATTCCTATTCAAGCTTCGACTCCTAATACCTCTGCTGACTTGGATCTTGAGGTTGTGATTACAGGGTCTTACGATATGGAAATGAGTACGCCCAAAGGAGTATTGAGTACCAATATTACTGCAGGAAGTGATCGTCAGGTAGAGTTGGTTCTTCAAAATACCGGATCGTCTCCCCTTGAGAATATCGAAATGAAATCGTCCACGCCTACGAATTGGAAAGTTGCTTTCGAACCCGATAAGGTAGATCATCTTGAGCCCGGAGGATCCGCTAAGGTGTATGCTACTATTCATGCAGACAAAAATGCGATCGCAGGAGATTATGTTACTCGTCTGGAAGCTTCTACGCCGGAGACTTCGGCAGAAGCATCATTTCGGGTGACTGTGAAGACTCCGTTGCTTTGGGGTTGGGTAGGTATATTGATTATTATGGCAGCTTTGGGCAGTGTTTATTCTTTGTTTCGAAAATATGGTAGAAGATAATATGACTCGGAACTGTGTGATCGAATTGAATGAACTTACCAAAAAATATCACGATCTAACAGCAGTTGATCGGTTGAAATTGAAAATTTATGAAGGGGAGGTATTTGGTTTGCTGGGGCCTAACGGAGCCGGTAAATCAACTACTATACTGATGATTCTGGGATTGACAGAGCCTACTTCAGGTGAGGTGAAAGTTAATGGGATCAACTCCATCCGACATCCCATTGAAGTGAAAAAAATGGTGGGGTATATGCCGGATCACCTTGGATTTTATGAAGATCGAAGCGGTTTTGAAAATTTAATATATATCGCGCGTTTGAATAGTATTCCGGAAAAGGAAGCACGGCTCAGAGGAATTCAGTTGCTAAAAGAAGTGGGACTGTATGAGGCAAAAGATAAAAAAGTCGGAGAGTATTCGAAAGGTATGAGTCAGCGATTGGGGCTGGCTGAAGTGCTGATCAAAAATCCGAAGATTATTATCCTCGATGAGCCGACGCTTGGGATTGATCCGGAAGGTGTACGGGAATTTTTGGATTTGATTGTGACCTTGAGCAAAGAACAGGGGATCACTGTATTGCTTTCTTCACATCATTTGCATCAGGTGCAGCAAGTATGTGACCGGGTAGGAATATTTGTAAAAGGAAAATTGTTGGCGGAGGGAAATATTCAATCCTTGTCTCAGACGCTTTTTGAAGAGGCCCCTCTGATCATAGAGGCGGAAGTATCCGGCAATAACAATGGAATTCCAGCTGAAGATTTTTCAATGCGCCTGGACCAGCTCAGAGAACAGCTCCAGAATATGGAAGAGGTGGAATCCTTCGACTTTCAAAATGGCAGGATTATAATGGGATGTCACCAGGATGTCAGTGCGGAAATTGCACGAAAAACGGTAGAAGCCGGACTTGATTTGAACCGGCTATCAACGAAGGAGTATGGTCTGGATGAAATTTATCACCGGTATTTTGAAGGAGGAAAAATTTAAGTTATGGGCAATTCTATACGATCAATTGTTGAGCAATCTGGTCTTGCAGCATGGTGGAAACGTATTCGGTCTGAAAGATTCGCGATTGACACCACAGCAGGTTTTGACCGTGTCAGCCACCCTTTTTGGATGATGGTGAGTAAGGAAGTGTCGGATCATGTGAGGAGCTGGCGCTTTAAAATTTTGCTCATTCTTATTCTTTTGACGTGTATGGGATCTCTGTATACTTCCGTCAGTGCTATAAGTAAGGGAGCGGTACCACGAGAGCTGGAATCGGAGTTTTTCTTTCTGCAGCTTTTTACTTTGTCGGATGGTACTCTTCCCCCATTTCATGTATTTATTGGGTTTATTGGTCCTTTATTGGGCATCAGTATGGGATTTGATGCGATCAATTCTGAAAAAACCAGCGGAACTCTTAGCAGGGTTATGTCTCAGCCTATTCATCGGGATTATCTGATCAATTCAAAATTTGTAGCTGCACTGCTGGTGATCAGTGTTTTGTTTTTTGCGTTGGGATTTTTAGTGATGGGGCTTGGTTTGGTCATTGTTGGAATTCCCCCTTCTGCATCCGAATTCATCCGAGTATTATTTTTTATTTTTCTCAGTGTTCTTTATGTCGCTTTTTGGCTGAACCTGTCGATATTTTTTTCAGTGCGATTCAGACAAGCGACTACTTCGGCTTTGACGTCCATTGCAGTTTGGTTGTTTTTTACCGTTTTTTATCAAATATTTCTTAGTCTTATTTCCAGGGCGATAATGCCGGGAGAAATGGCGACACCTGAACAGATATCGTATTATCAGAAGTGGATTTATAATCTGCTTCGGGTATTGCCGAGTCAATTATACGCAGATGCAACAGCCACTGTTTTGGTGCCGTCGATCCGGAGCCTGAGTCCTTTGTCAATGGAACAGGTGAGGGGCGCGATCCCTGGCTCTTTATCACTGGGGCAGAGTTTGTTGATAGTATGGCCTCAGCTGACTGGATTGATTGCATCGACCATAGTTTGTTTTGCTTTATCTTATCGGACTTTTATGAGAGAAGAAATTCGATGATCTCTGTAGTATAAAGATTGAAAGAACACATATATAGGTTATGGCATGTCTTTGTGATGGTAATCATCATGTTTTGGTGTGGCAGGATTTATTTTGATTTCCTGTCTGTCAGTATTTCTCATACGCTGATTGAGCATAATTTCTGTACTTTTGCTGCCATAATTTCATTCTATGAGTCGTTTTTCCAATCACAAAAAAATCATTCGTCTTGCCATCCCGATTATACTTGCTAATGCATCGGCTCCCCTATTGGGACTAGCGGATACGGCTACGATCGGACAAACAGGGGATGCTGCGGATTAGGGGGCGATAGCATTGGCAACGCTCGTTTTTAGTTTTGTATACTGGGGTTTTGGATTTTTGAGAATGGGAACGACGGGGTTTATTGCTCAGGCCCGGGGCGCAGGTGACCGCAAGAAGTGCTGTCGGTGTTATATCGTTCAGTGCTTCTGGGATTGGGGATTGGACTCTTGCTCATTCTGTTTCAGTCTCTGATCGGACGTGGAGTGGTGTGGCTGATGAGTGCCAGTGATGAAGTGAAAAGCCTTGTGAGTCAGTATTTTTATATCCGGATATGGGGAGCACCAGCTACCTTGATTACATATTCATTGCTGGGAGGCTTGATCGGTATGGGATGGGCCCGTGAGCTGATGTGGGTTCAGCTTTTTCTCAATGGTCTGAATATCGTGCTCAATGTTCTTTTTGTGATCGGTTTTGGTTATGGCATAAAGGGCATTGCACTGGGTACTCTATTAGCAGAGTGGACTGCATTATTTTATGCCTGGTATTTGATTCGTCGGAATCTTCAGTTGAAGTACCCATTGCAAAGGTTGAAAGAACTTTGGATACAGATCATTGATCGGGCTCGGGTGGTTGCTATTTTTAAAGTCAATGGAGATATTATGATTCGTACTTTTGCATTGCTGGGTGGTTTTGCATGGTTTGCGGATCAGGGAGCCCGTTTTGGAGATGAAATTCTGGCTGCCAATCATGTTTTACTTCAGTTTGTTTCGATGTCTGCTTTTTTGGTTACTTTTTTTCAGCAAAAAAAGTAACAGAGACCATTTTATTTTTCACATGTAGCATCTACAAGGTCATTTTTAGGAACTTGAGTTAGATAGGCAACGGTCGCTTCGGATACGCTGCGTTCGCCGTGTACTTTTTGCTGCGGTCGGTGGATCAATCTTTTTGCAGTGCTTCCAGAAGCAGGAAACACAGGTTGTCGATTTCCCGCATTTGGGGATGAAAGGTGGAAACGTTGGTCAGGACCACTACGCCGGCGCGGCTTTCCAAATCCAGTGCGATGGAGGAGGTAAACCCACCTGTCCCGCCGTTGTGCCAGGTCCATTGTTCCCCGGCCTCCGTGGTAATGAGGTGCCATCCCAGCCCCATTTGCATGTTTTCGTTCACCCGAAAAGTCGGTACTACGGTCAATGCGGTGACCGAATCTCTGGGGTCGAAATGACCCATGGCAAACCGGGCCAGGTCCTCTGCGGTCGAAAGGATCCCACCCGCTCCATTTAAAATATTCAGATCCCAGTACGAGGTGACCTCGCCCTTCGGATCGAGCCCTTTGACCACTTCTCCTTCCAACTGGTTCCGATCCGTGGAGGTCGACGTCATCCCGTATTTTTGCACAATCAACCGTTGGAGTAAATCTTCGTAGGGAGAATTTGCGATTTCGGCCAGTAGGTACCCGAGGAGTCCGGCACCCAGGTTCGAATATTCGTATCGGCTGCCGGGCGGGGCGTTGAGGCTCATATTTTCAGCCAAATAGGAGGTCAACATGGCTTCGTCGTAATCCTTGTACGGGTTGGCCGGATCGACGAGGAAAAAATTGAGATTTGACGGCAGCCTGGGTAACCCGGACGTGTGATTGGCCAGTTGACGAAAGGTGATTGGATCTTCGATCTTCCAGTCGAGGTCCACCGTTTCCTGAATGATATCGTCCAGGGACAGAGAGTCCACGGCCACAAAATGGGACAACAGCAGGGCGGTGAAAACCTTGCTAATCGATCCGGTTTCAAATATGTGATCCTGATTTTCAACCTTCCGGATGGTATCGTTGGTTTTCCTGACCCCGGCAAATTCTACCCGGTCAGAATCCAGGACGGCGATCGAAAGCTGCGTGTGTTCCGGGTACATTTGGGCCACTTCACGGATCAATTCCCATTGACTTTCCGCAATCAAGGGTGTTTGATTTTGTCTTATATTGTCTTCGATGGGATGTTGACTTTGGGCGTTGTTCCAGGGGGAGATCAGGGCGATAAAAAAGAATAGCCAGGGGAGTCTGCCGATAGGAAAGAAGGTCGTATGGGGTCTTGTATTTTTGACTGTCATAAGTGTGTTTTTTCGCCTCTTAACAGTTGTAATTTAGGAAATCGATCGCAGAATTGGTAATCAGAGTCAGAATGAATGTGTGGGGTTGGATTGCGGTAGGCGGAGAGCACGGAAATGTTGGAATGCGCTGATAGAGGAGTGGTAAGAGGATAGAATGAATGAGTGCGGTTTTTTTGGCAGAGGTGGGAAGCAGGAACATGTTGGAATGCGCTGATAGTAGTGGAAAGAGCTTAGAGCTTAGAAGAGAAGAGTGCGGTGTTTTTGGCCGGGATGGGAAGCCTGATTGTCATAGACTGGACTTGAATTTATGTGGAAAGAACCGCAAAGGCGCAAAGGTGGTCCAGATTATTTCCAGGTCGCAGATTTTGCGGGTTGGGGGTATTGAGAAAGAGGAAGATGTGAACTCGTGCCTGGACCTCTGAGAATGTTTTAGTCGGACCGGCTTTGATCCAGCTTGTTTTTCGCCTCATTGATGCCCCTGAGCATGGCTTGCAGTTGGTCTTCCGGATGTCCTTCCCAGATCGTTACTTCACCCACGACCCGGAATGGATCTTTCGAGCGGTAGGACTTCGTCGGATTGCCGGGAAATCTTTGATCTGTCAGGTCCGGATCGTTCTCCAGATCACCCGTCGGTTCAACCAGGTAAATCCGCCCGGGGCCATTTCCTTTAGCGAGTTCTGCGCCCCAGATCGCCGCGTCCAAAGTCGCTGAGAGAAATATATACTCTGAATTTTGTTGGTCATCGTAATTGGATTGGTGGCCCGGTTTAATCAAATCCCCCGGTTTGAGATCGGCCTTTGTTCCATGGAAATAAGTTTGGGCGAACGGCGTGGGTCGTGTGGATCGGGTGGACTCACTTTTGTCGGAGGTTTTTTGGGTCATAGAGGTCTTATTTTACATTTTTGACTCCTTACACAGGGACGTCGCTGAAATATTGGATTTATATGAACGGAATATTCCATTCCGGTGGTATGGGAATTAGAATGAATGAGTGCGGTTTTTTTTGGCAGAGGTGGGAAGAAGGAATATGTAGGGATGTGCGGATAGTGGTGGTAAGAGCTTAGAGCTTAGAAGAGAAGAGTGCGGTTTTTTTGGCCGGGATGGGGAGTCTGATTGTCGTAGACTGGACTTGAATTTATGTGGAAAGATTTTAGAGGTTTGGGTTTGAGGGAGAGTGTGAACCAGTGCCTGAGTTCTCTGGATTGGTAGATCGACGGTGGGTAACTTGTAATATATCCCGAGCCCTGATGTGAGAAAGAGCTTAGAGCTTAGAAGAGAAAAGTGCGGTGTTTTT
>CALGAA010000172.1 GCA_937952445.1 uncultured Bacteroidota bacterium
GGATTGGTCGATGTTTTGCTCCAGGGTTTCGTTGATGACCTCGATCGCTCGCGGCTATTTTTCACTTTTGACATCACTGTCGATGAGGGCAACCAAAGCCTGGTTTCGGATCTCTTCCGACGTGTTGGGGTCTTTTGCCAACAATGAAAGCCGGGCCTCTGCGCTAAAGTAATTTTCCTGAGCTGTCCAGGTGCGGGCTTCCCACAATAAACCTTCCTGATAAGCAGGTTTGTGTTTCATGAAGTAATTGTCCGGATTGGATTCAGCAGGCACCAGGCTGGTGGAAGTGGTCAAATCTGGTTCGGGTGAAGCAGAAGCGAGTAGCGGTTCGTTTGGAGAACTGGCTTCCTGGGTGGGATTCTGGATTTCCCGATTTCTTTCTTCACGCGACTTTGCTCTGTTTTTGCGAGCTTTTTTTCTTTCTTTTTGGAGCTGCTTCCGTCTTTTTTCAATCTCCTTTCGTCGGGCTTTTTGTTCCTTCTCCCGTTGTTTGAATTCTTTTTTGGAATTGCGGTCCCTTCGATCGTTTTCTTTGGTATTTCTGGCCTCTTCATTGGGAGCCACCGGGTCAAAATTATTTACCAGATACATGAATGCAGCACCTGCATCTTTGTAATTTTTCTTCAGAAACTGGGCTTTCCCGAGCATAAGGTAATTGTCATCTAACCAATGACTTTGCCGGTGCAGCGAACTGACCGTCGTCACCTTTTCGATGACTTTATCCAGCGTGTTGAATTGATTTTCAACGTTGGGATTGGCCATATAGGGGTACACGGGGATCAGTGTGTCGTAATCTTCCACGTACTCCTGATTCAATGCCGCCATACTTTCCTGCATCAGGAGATCGGCATTAAAATATCCGTTATATCGCGCCGTTGTATTATGGTATACTTTACTGAGGAAGGATTGATCATCCTTATCTTTATGCACCGTACATGAGGCCAGCACCAGTAGCAATAAAATCGCCTTATGATTGAACCGATTCATCCAATTATTTTAATAGAATATATTCAGGTAAATTTTAATGTGTTTATGATTAGCAGTGCATATATTGTGCCAATCATTTTTCATAGCAGAGTTCAGCCCTTTCCACAAAATACTTTTACCTTTGTCATAACTACTATACAGGGCATTTTATTATACGAAAGTGAAAGGAAAAGATGAGTGAAATCTCCGATAACGACAAACAGTCGTGGTGGCAGGAGACCTTTCAAATTGAAATGGTTGACCCGGAAACCCTGCAGCGAAAACCCATACTCCATATCCGGCGCTGGAAGATGATCGCGTTGACGATCGGATTGATCTTGTTTATCAGTTTAGTGGTATATGCGTTTATCGCATTTACCCCGGCGCGCCGTCTTTTACCCACGAAGTATTCCGCCTTAGATGCGACCGAAATCATCCAGTTGCGTTCCAAGGTGGACGAAATGGAGACCATTTTGGGTGAACAAAATCTGTACATTACTACGCTCCAGGGCCTGATCAGTGGCCGACCCATTGATAGTTTGCAGCGGGAAGATACCCTGGCAGTGCCATCCACGAACCAAACCGTCGAACCGGTACAGAAATCGGAAGAGGAAATGGAACTGCGGGAAACTTTAGAGATGGAGGATCGTTTAAGATCATTGAGGCAAACGATTCGACTGGGAGGAAACCGGGATGCAAATCCCGGTCAAGCCACCAAAATCATGGCGCCGGTTATCGGTCCGGTCGGGAAGGGTTATGACCCGGCCGTCTCCCATTTTGGCATTGATATTCTGGCCCCAAAAAATACAGCGGTCAAATCAATCGCCGATGGATTGGTTTTGCAGTCGGATTGGACGGTGGAAACCGGCAATTCCATTATGATCATCCACGATAATGGAATGATATCCGTATACAAACACAATTCATCGCTGTTGAAAGACAAGTATGAAAAAGTGACCCAGGGCGAAGCGGTGGCCATCGTGGGGAATACGGGAACCCTGACCACGGGACCGCACGTTCATTTTGAACTATGGATCGATGGTTTTCCCGTAGATCCGGCGAAATATATAAATTTTCAGTGATTGCGCAGCCGTAAGCTGATAATCTATAAATAAAATCATAATTTTGCAGCATGGAAAAAGGAAATCAAGGAAAGGAAGTACAATTCAAAGATATTGTCAACGAAAAAGGAGAACATCTCAGCCCGGTATTACCGGAAGAGATCAAAAATTTCCTGATCGATATCGATGGAACTATTTGTGACGATATTCCCAATGAGGAACCTGAACGGATGGTCACCGCCCGTGTGTATCCGGATGCCCTCGAAATTATTAACAACTGGTATGATGAAGGTCACATTATTACTTTTTTTACCAGTAGAACTGAAGTCCACCGGGAAATTACCGAGACCTGGCTGCGAAAACACAATTTTAAGTACCACGGATTGTTGATGAATAAACCCCGGGGCGGAAATTACCATTGGATCGATAATCACATCGTGCGGGCTACCCGGTTTAAAGGGAAATTCACCAATTTGGTAATCAAGCAAAAGGACGTCGAGGTATTTGATCATTGACCACCGGCCAGGATCCAACGGCATTCTTTCCTTCTACGACTAACCGTACGTCATTTCCAGCCTGAGTGACTATGCTTCTGTAGCACATTTTACTCATCCGGTGTCGGGATACAAGACGGAGGCGGGTAAAGTGATCTTATGTAGGGGAGCTGCCATTCTTTTTTCATGGGGCAGTTTTTGTCGCCCGGGATCATTCCTTCCCCTTTCAGAATAGTGCAAAAGGATAAACCGGAACGATGCACACAGTTTAAGCTGATATTTGATAACTTCGTAAAACATCAGCGTGCTATGAATTGGGATAAAAATCTTAGAGGTTTTGCGACGATTTGCATTCTGTGTATCATTTCTTCCTGTAGTGTAGACCAAATCACCAAATCCGAATCCCGACTACGGATTCAGGTGAACAGCGAGATTGATATACTCAATCCAGCATTGTCCAGGCTCAGTGTTTCGACTTTTGTAGAGGGACAAATGGCCTTACCAATAGCAAAATGGGATGAAAAATCTCAAGATTGGGTTCCGG
This sequence comes from uncultured Bacteroidota bacterium, assembly GCA_937952445.1. Lineage (GTDB taxonomy): Bacteria > Bacteroidota > Bacteroidia > Chitinophagales > Saprospiraceae > Membranihabitans. The sequence goes on from CALGAA010000172.1 coordinate 3,066, forward strand.
TTCTCGTCCAAAATTATGAACCTCGAATAACCGGGGATGGAGTGCAATACCCTTTGTGTCTCAGGCCGGAAGCCCGGTGGAGTGATGGAACACCAATTACGATTCAAGATCTGGAGTATACCATTAAAATGGGACTCAATCCATATCTGAGCCATCAGTCGTGGGCAGCTTATTTGTCCCTGATCACCAGGTTGACACCATCTCATGATACATTACTTATAACCCTTGAAACTCCATACATCCTGGCTGATGAATTCATAGCCGGGCTGTCACCATATCCCGCCCATATTCTGGATTCGTCAGATCTGCTCAAGAACATTCCTTTCGATCATTTTCTGAACGGGAATTTTTCACCCGAAGAAGATGAGCGATTAAAAGAATTGGCTGAAGCGTTCAACACGTGGGGGAGCCCCAGAGAATGGCCTGATCCGGTAAGTGGAATGTATCGGTTGACCAACTGGAATCCAGGTCAGGAGATTACTCTTTCCCGCACCCCGAATTTCTGGGGACAAGAGGTAAATGGAATATCTTCCTTTTTTACGACCGATATCGATACCCTACAGTTTGTGATTATTCCTGATCCTCAGAATGCCCTTCACGCCTTTACCAGTGGCGCGGTCGATATACTCAGTACCGTGGATGAGGCAGATACGACCCTGTTGTCCCGGTTTTCGGGTCGGGTGCATGAAGTTCCTACCCTTCAATTGTTTTATATCTCGGTCAATAATACACATCCGGTACTTAGCAGAACAGAAATACGGCGTGCATTGCATTATGCAATAAACCGCCAGGATCTCGTCGATCGGTTGTTCTCAGGCAGAGGGTCACCAGCGTATGGTCCCATCCATCCATCCAAACCCTATTATGATGGCCATCCCGTTCCTTATAATCCTGAAATCGCCCGACAAATATTGGATAGTATAGGGTGTGCAGACAACGATGGTGATGGCATCCTGGAATGTCCGACACCGGATGGTAGAGCGCCATTATCCTTTCAGATCTGGACCACCCGCTCCCAACTTTCCAGGAATGTGGCGACCATGTTGAAAGGCTATTGGAATTCGATTGGCGTGGAACTGACGATCCAATCCTCCGACTTCAGGACCTTTTTACCCGAGTTGCAAAACAAAACATATGATTTCGCGGCACTTGCCTTACGACAAAATAATTTATTGGATGATCCATACCCCTTGTGGCACAGCAGTCAATCTGATGCCTCGGGAAAAAATTATCAGGGTCTGGCCAGTGATTCTATAGACGTAGTCCTGGAACAATTACGTGGCGCCCTCCAACCTGAGAAACAATTCCAATACTATGAAAAATTTCAGGAATATTTTGCTGAGCAGGTTCCGGTTTTATTCCTGGTAGCCCCGGAAGAAGTTGTGGTGGTTCGCGATGGCATCGATCTGTATTGGTCGCCCCGGCGGCCGGGGTTTGATCTCCTTCGATCCAGTTTGTCTCAATGATATGTGGCGCCGGATCATATACCGACTCGCCTTGATCGTACCTATTACGTTTTCGATCCTTTTCATCACCTTGTTTTTGTTTTACACATTGCCAGGTGTTCACGTCCTGGACAGCCGGGAACTGCAAGTGGGATCGGAGCGTGAACTGATTCTTACCCTTCGATTGCAGGAGCAACAGAACCCTTTCGCCTACAACCGGGGGTTGTTTTACATCGGTATTTACGCCGGATATCTTCCACTGCGCCGTGACCATATTCCACTGATGTTTCACGCTTCTTTTCATTCTTTGTGTAAGGACATCCGCAATCCTCATGTGATGAACGACTATGCCGAATGGGTCAGGGAACAACTCGGTGACTTTACTTCCAGTTCCGGAAGTGGACTTTCGGCTCATCAATTTGTGCAGATTTTGAAAGCCCAAAACAGGATGGAGTTCCTGGCAGTGATGCAAACCCTAGATCCGGAAGTTGTCCCTCCGGTCTGGAAGCGCGTGGTAAAGGCCCCGGTCGCCGATGATATTTCTTTGCTCAACATCAGTTGGAATGGAAAACACAACATTTTTCATAGTTACCTTAACGCTATTTTCTTTGGTGATCCGGCACTCCATACGTCTTCAGGGGAATTGGTTCAGACCAAATTTGGACGTACAGTGTGGTGGACCCTGGCATATACCCTCCCGGCATTGCTGGGCGGGTGGTTGATCGTATATGTATTTATGCTGCTGAATTATGACCGTCCCGGTCGGTTGCAGCGAATCAATCGACTAACCCTCGTGGTGTATTCCGTACCCACCTTTGTTTTAGCCACGTTGGCACTGGTTTTTCTCACCAGCCACCGATATGGAGTAATTTCATCACTTTTTCCTTTTCCAGTATTCGTCGAAAACAGGGTTCAGGGACTTTTTGATATCTATCGGTATTACGGTGCCCATTTGATATTGCCCATGCTTCTGTTTGCATTGAGTCCGATGCTGTTATTGTTTCGCATTTTTCATGAAAAAATGGAGGAGGTAAGAAGGGTCCGGCCGTCGTTTCGATATCTACGACATTTGGGCTTACCCGATCGGACTTTTCGACTTCGATATCTATCCCGTTACCTGCTCGTCGCCGGTTTGGCAGTTCTATCCAATATCATCATTGCTTTGTTGGGTGGATCGTTAGTTATCGAATGGATCTTTAACATTCCCGGCTTGGGACGATACCTATACCAGTCCATTATTAACTATGATGTACCCAGTACAGTATTCCTCGTTGTCGTGTTTACCATCGTCCAACAGGTCGGCCACATACTGACGGATTTACTGATTGATTTATTTTCACCATCTTCATCAAAGACGGAAGGATTGCTATGAAGCGGATGAAGAAAATATTATCAGCCTCCCGTGGAATCCTAATCTGGTATGCTGGATTGGTGGTTTGTTGCTTTGGCTTGTGTTATCTCCTGGCCGGGCCGTACGATCTGATTAATCGGTGCGATGGACAACTTTCATTCTTTACCACGGCCAAATGCGATTCAGGCATTCGACCCATCGTGGTACGAATGAACGCCGAAACGCTGGATCCTCGTGTGGAATCCTTAATGCCTCCTTTGTCGTTTACACCTGACGTTGGATTTCATCTGATGGGAACGGATATATTGGGTCGGGATGTTTTTGCGGGGATTTTATACGGGGGGCAACGGTCGTTGATCATTGGGTTTGTGGCTGGTGCGCTTGCCATGGTGTTGGGTTGGATTATGGGAATTACATCGGTATATGTGCAATGGCAACGTTGGAGATTTCCCTATTCCTGGGTGGGGGTAGTGGTTTTGGTGAGTTTTGCTTTTGCTTCCAGAATGTACGTTTTTTTGTTTTTTGCACTCGGATGGATCATTTTCAATATTCTGACTCGTCGGACAACTAAAAACCAGATTTCAACCACCTCTGCCTGGTGGTGGGGCCGATGGATCGAATGGTATCAGGCCTTACCTGATTTACTTTTATTGCTGGTATTATCGTCGGCTATAGGCCAATTGAAAATCAGCGGGATGGTAATTATAATTATGGCAGTGGTATGGCCTTCGATGGCATTGTTAGCCCGTCGGATTGCCTCTGAAGTCAGTCGTCAACCCTTTTTTACCCAGGCCGTACGGAACCGGGTCTCCGGTTACACTTTATGGAGGCATTATTTGTGGGGAAATACCAGTTCGGCATTCTGGGCTTTATTGCCATTGGTGGTGGCCCGGATTATCCTGTTGGAGTCCACCATTTCGTTTTTGGGCATGGGTCTCCCTCCCGATGTGGTCACCATTGGCTCGATGATTTCCTCCGCACGCTATCATTTATCATCCTGGTGGTTGATTGTGTTTTCGTGTATTTTCATCTTTATTTTGGTTTACCCCCTCATGAAACTTGGAACAGAGCTCAATCGGCGTATATAAGTGATAGAGGAAGAGGCATAAAACCGGGATCCGGTTCTGATAAAAAGAGTACTTCCACTTTGGGGTTATAATTCATCGTAAGTGTGCCGGCCATTGAGTACGTGATAGGTATGATGAGGTTATTTTTTGTCCTATCGAAGAAGCTCAATCGCGTGAAACCCAAGTGGCATAAGGCTTTTGATGATGAAGATAGAGAGAGAAAGAATCCGTCAAAAGGCAAACCGGTTATTTTAAAGCCATTGGTTCTGGCTCCACTGCTGAAGAAGTAGAAGGTCTCATCAGGATGGCAAGACTTTCCATGGCCGGTTATTCAAAGCAATCTTTTCTGTTTGAAGAAAACATTATATCCTCAACTTGGTCAGGCAACCGGAACTTCTTCGCGACACAAACGTTTAATGCTCAAAAGCGTCATTTGAGCCCGATATTTCTGGAAAAATCGATGGTCCAAAATGAGTAAGTCGGTGCAAAAATGAGATATTTGCAAAAGAAAGAATTGCATCAAAGAATGAAAGATTATTCATATGTTTTCAATGCACATCCCAATGTCATTGAAAAGCTTTACAAAGCCTACAAAGACAGTCCGGAATCTGTAGAACAGGGGTGGCGGATCTTCTTCAGTGGGTTTGATTTTCACACCAATGGTCAGGCAGTGGAAGCTTCAAAAGGGGGGAGAGCTACTTCAGATATGTCTTCCACCAAGCTTCAAAAAGAATTTGATGTTCTGTCCATAGTTCACGGGTTTCGGGATCGGGGACACCTCTTGTCTACCACCAATCCCATTAAACCGAGAAAGGATCGAAAACCGCATCTGGATTTAACTGATTATAATCTGGATGAATCCGATCTGGACGAGGTATTCATCGCCGGTGAGGAAATCGGGATGAAAAATGCGTCGTTGCGTGAAATTTTAAAAAGGCTTCATACCTTATATACCGGGAATATCGGATTTGAATATGTCCACATCGAAGGCAACGATAAAAGGATGTGGTTGCGTGATAAAATTGAAAACCGTGATTTGTCCGATGATTACGGACTTTCTCTGGATATCAAAAAACGCATACTCGACAAACTCAACGATGCCACCATTTTTGAGAAATTTCTCCATACCAAATATGTCGGTCAAAAACGATTTTCACTGGAAGGGGGAGAAAACACCATTCCCGCTTTGGATGCCATTATTAATTATGGTGCTCAGGATATCGTGGAAGAGGTCGTCATCGGTATGGCGCATCGGGGAAGATTGAATGTGCTCGCCAACATAATTGGAAAAACGTACGAGGAAATCTTCACCGAATTTGAGGGAACGGCTGTTCCTGAACTGGCTTTTGGAGATGGGGATGTCAAATATCACCTCGGTTACAATAGTCAGATCGAAGCGACGAATGGTCGTAAGATACAAATGCGCCTGATGGCGAATCCATCGCATCTGGAGGCAGTAGATCCTGTGGTAGAAGGGTTTGCCCGTGCAAAAGCCGATATATTATATGAATCGGAGTACGACAAAATCCTTCCAATTTTGATCCACGGTGATTCTGCCATTGCTGGTCAGGGCGTTGTCTATGAGACAGTTCAAATGAGTAAACTGGACGGATATTACACCGGAGGAACTTTGCATTTCGTCATTAACAACCAAATTGGATTTACCACTGATTTTGATGATGCACGTTCATCGACCTATAGTACCGGAGTAGCCAATATGGTTCAGGCTCCGGTTTTTCACGTGAATGGTGACGATGCCGAGGCCGTGGTTTATTCAGTTTTGCTCGCCATGGAGTACCGTCAGAAATTTAACAATGACGTCTTTATCGACATGGTGTGTTATCGCAAGCACGGCCACAACGAAGGGGATGACCCCAAATTTACGCAGCCCAAAATGTATCAGATTATCAAGGATCATAAAAATCCAAGAGAAATCTATGTGGATAAGTTGGTGTCACGCGGTCACGTGGATAAGCAACTTGCGGAGGAGCTTGAAAAGTCATTCTGGGGTAAATTACAGGACCGATTGGACTTTGTTAAGGAAACCCCTTTGCCGTATACCCATCAGCAGCCTGATAAAGCCTGGAAGGAGCTTCGGATTACGAAGGACCCCAACGATTTTTTAAATTCTCCCAAAACGGGTATTCCCGCCCAGGAGCTGGATCATATTTTGAAACATCTGACGGAATTGCCGGAAGGTTTTAATCCGGTACCCAAGGTACATCGGTTGTTCAAGGGAATGAACAAATTATTGGCTGACGATTTGCTCGATTGGGGATTGGCAGAACTTGCGGCATATGGTTCGATTTTGCTGGACAACCGAAACGTTCGCATGAGTGGTCAGGACGTGAAGCGGGGGACTTTTTCTCATCGCCATGCCATGATTTATGACTCCAAAACCTACGAACCACTGAATCGCCTTGATGGCTTGTCTAAGGATCAGGGCCAGTTTATGATATACAATTCACTGCTGTCGGAGTTTGCTGTTTTGGGCTTCGAATACGGGTATTCCCTCGCCACGCCGGATGCGTTGGTCATCTGGGAAGCTCAGTTCGGTGATTTTTATAACGGTGCTCAAACCATCGTAGATCAATTCATCTCTGCGGGTGAGAGTAAATGGCGCAACATGAGCGGGCTTGTCATGCTATTGCCGCACGGATATGAAGGGCAGGGCCCCGAGCATTCCAGCGCCCGATTGGAGCGCTTTCTGATGATGTGTGCCGAGTTTAATATGACCGTCACGAATATCACCACCCCGGCCAATTTTTTCCATGCCATGCGTCGGCAGCTCGATCGTCCGTTCCGAAAACCACTGATCAACATGGCGCCCAAGTCGTTATTGCGCCACCCCCGATGTGTCAGTCCCAAATCGGAATTTCTCAAAGGAAACCGTTTTCAGGAATTGATCGATGATTCTTATACGGCTGCGGAGGCGAAAAAAGTAAAGCGGGTTCTTCTTTGCTCTGGTAAAATTTACTACGATTTACTGGAGAAAAAAGAAGCTGACAATATTCAGGACGTTGCCCTGGTGAGAATAGAGCAGTTGTACCCATTACCCGAAGATAAGTTGATGAAGGTGAAGAAAAAATACGGATCTGCAAACTTCTTCTGGGTACAGGAAGAGCCGGGAAATATGGGAGCGAACCGGTATATTCGCTATAAACTAAGAAGATGGGATAACATCAGTAGTATAACCCGTGAATCCAGTGCTTCACCGGCTACGGGCTACAAAAAAATACACGATGAGCAGCAGGAATCTTTGATATCGAAAGCGTTTGCCAACATATAAAGGGATTTGCTAAAAATATTGGGGTTCTTTTAATCTAAGATTAGGCCTTTACGTGCCTGAACTTAGGGGCAGATTTTTATCCCTGGATTGAAATCACTGATATCCTCGCTTGGTTTTGGTATGATTGGGTTTCCTTTCTTCCTTACGGTCTCGTCAATAACACACAGTGCCCGGCAGAATTGTGAATTCTGACCAAAAACGTTAAAGTTATCTGGTTGTGGATGCGTTGTAATCCCATTCAAATTACCTATATATCGAATCTGTATTATTGTGACGGTCATTATTAATCAGGTCTTCTATCTCACTTTCAGCCATTAAGGAGAAATTTTTTTAGAAGATGGCAAGTCTTATATACCGTTTATTTTTCGTCATAATTTGGAAATTATTAATAACTTTCACGGCTGGAAACAGAAGTGAGTTGCAAGCCTGGAGGACATAGGTCTCTCAGGTGTTGTGATAGACCATAAAAAAGAATCTGAATGATCATTGATACGCATGCTCATTTGTACCTGGAGCAATTTAATCCGGATATAGATGAGGTGGTGAAACGGGCCAGGGATGCTGGAGTAGAGGAAATATACCTGCCCAATATTAGCAGTAAGACCATCGAACCACTTTTTAGATTATGTGATCGATATCCGGAATTTTTTAAACCCATGTTGGGTTTGCATCCGGTGTACGTCAAGGAAGATTTTCGCAGAGAACTGGAAATTATCGAAAGCAGGCTGGATGAACGACCGATTATTGCGATTGGAGAAATAGGCACGGATGCATATTGGGATGATCGTTTTTTGCCTCAGCAAAAAGAAGCATTTGATATTCAATGCGAATGGGCTTTGGAGCGAAACCTTCCGATCGTGATTCACGCGCGTGATTCGATGGATTTACAGATCGAGCTGGTCGAAAAATGGGATTCTTCGTTGAAGGGGGTTTTTCATTGTTTTACAGGAACGATAGAACAGGCTCGTAGAATATTGGATTTGGATTTTTTTCTAGGTATTGGGGGTATATTAACGTATAAAAAAAGTACCTTGGGCGAGGTTATCGAAGAAGTGGGGTATGACCGTTTGGTTTTGGAGACCGATGCGCCATATCTTCCACCGGTTCCATATCGTGGCAAACGGAATGAAAGTTCCTATTTGCCTCACGTGGCAGAGAAGCTGTCTGAATTATTTGGTATTGAAGTGGCTGATGTTGAGCGGATTACAACTGAAAATGCGAAGAAAATTTTCAATTAGAAGTCAGTTTATTGTGAATATCACCAAAAATAGATACCTTAATGGCTTGGACATCAGCAATGCGAATGTTCGAAGAAATTTGGTTTTTGATTGAAGTTTTATAATTTTAGCAGAATTTTTGAGCCAGATCTCAAAACGATGGAGAGTTGGCCGAGTGGTCGAAGGCGCACGCCTGGAAAGTGTGTATACCTCTAAAGGGTATCGAGGGTTCGAATCCCTCACTCTCCGCTTGTATGAGGATTTAATTATTTTGAAAAATATTCGTTAAAAAAATGTTTATACCATGCGTAAATTAGTTGCATTACTACTTGTATTTGGAGTAGCTGCTTCATTTGGGGCTACTGAAATTTTAGCACAAGACGAGAGTGCTACCGGCTTTCAGGTGTTAAAAGAAAAATTTATTCAGGGAGACTGGAGGTATATGGCTCCGGTTTTGGTCTGTTTGATTATTGGTTTGGCCTTTTGCATTGAAAGGATTATTACTTTGAATCTTGCCACAGCCAATACAGACAAGTTACTCAGCAGGATTGACAATCGACTTTCTGAAGGTGATCTGGAAGGAGCGCTCGAAGTATGCAGATCGACTTCTGGTCCTGCAGCAAGTGTGTTGTACGAAGGTCTGCGAAATGTCGATAAAGGACCCGAAGGCGTTGAACGTGCAATTTCAGCTTATGGTTCTGTGCAAATGGGATTGTTGGAAAAAGGCTTGATTTGGATCGCTTTGTTTATCGCCATTGCTCCGATGCTTGGGTTTATGGGTACGGTAATTGGTATGATTCAGGCCTTTGATAATATTCAGGCCGTGGGAGATATTTCTCCAACCATTGTAGCGGGTGGTATTAAAGTAGCTCTTTTGACGACCGTGTTTGGATTGATTGTAGCGATTATTCTGCAAATATTCTACAATTACATCATTGCAAAAATTGATGGAATCGTGAATCGAATGGAAGATGCATCCGTAGGACTGTTGGATGTGTTGGCACGAAACAATTATTTTAAGTAATAAAACAACACCTATGTATAAGTTATTATCTAAATATGGATTGCTCCTGGCTTTTGTCATAGGGTTGATCTTTACCTTGATATTCCTCATCCCTGTACTCACGGGGTTGCCGGAAGGGTTTAGTGAACTGGGAACAGAAGAGCAAGCCACCACCAATGTTTTTGACGTAGGTTTGAAAGCTACTATAGGCTTATTGATTGCTACGATCATCATTTTAATACTCGGTTCGTTGATGAGTGTGGTGAAGAATCCAAAAGGTACCATAAAGGGAATTATTGGGATAGCAATCTTGTTGGTACTTGTGTTCGTTCTTTATTCCACGACAGATGATGAAACCAACAGAAGAGTTCTTCTGGCTATGGATGAATTCAATGTATCACAAAATCTGGTGAAGTGGATTAGCGCCTTTATCCGAAGCGCCTTTATATTGTCGGGTGCAGCCCTGCTATTAATGGTGCTTGGAGAGATCAGGAACCTGTTTAAGTAAAGCGAAAAATATCGAATATGGCAATTGATAAGAAAACCGCACCGGAAATCAATGCAGGATCAATGGCAGACATTGCCTTTCTTCTGCTCATATTTTTCCTGGTGACGACAACTATTGATTCTGATAAGGGGATCACGGTAAAACTTCCCCCCTGGTCAGAGGAGCCGCCTGATCCCACCAAACTTGCTACGCGTAACGTATTTAGCGTGCTTGTAAATGCGAATGATCAACTCCTGGTTCGGGATGAACCGGCCGATCTCAACTCATTGCGGGAGCGAGCAAAGGAATTTATCATGAATCCACAGGGGCGGGACGATTTGGCTGCCTCCCCCAATCAGGCGATTATTTCCTTAAAAAATGACCGGGGTACGACTTATGAAGTATACCTGGAAGTTTATAATGAACTCAAGGCTGCCTACGATGAATTGTGGGACGAAGAATCTCAACGCATGTATGGAGTTCCATTTTCAGATGATTTGACTACGGATCAAAAGAATGCCATAAGGCTCAAAATACCCTTTGTTCTGTCGGAAGCCGAACCAACCAGTTTTGGGGAGGAAGATTGATAACTTTGAATAATTTATAATATGGCACATTTTAAGAAAAAGAGAGGATCCTCCACACCTGCGATATCAACAGCATCATTACCGGATATTATCTTTATGCTGCTGTTTTTCTTTATGGTGGTAACGGTGATGAGAGAAGGAGAACGGATGGTTCAGGTGGTGACACCACAAGCCACACAGTTGGAAAAACTGGAGAAGAAATCTTTAGTCAATACGATCTATATCGGGCGACCCACTCAAAAGTATCAGCCCATTTACGGGACTAGACCAAGGGTTCAATTGGATGATAAATTCTCCAACCACCTGGAAGCAGACATCGCTTTGTTTCTTGAGCAACACAAACTTCGGGTAAACGAACAATTGTGGGGACAAATAATTACCTCTATCCGAGCTGACCGGGAAGTAACTATGGGTATTATTACCGATGTAAAAACGGCTCTGCGTAAAGCGAACCAATTGAAAATTAATTATTCAGCCACACCTGATGCCAGTCGAATGGCGTCGATGAACTGATAATTCAGAACTTCTGTGATCCGATGCTCCATGGGTATTAGGTCTGGAGAAATAAAATTTGTTACGGCTGCAAATATTTTTTGCAGCCTTTTTTTATGTCCAATTTTTCGATGACAAACCCGGCTATTCTGAATAAGCTTTCTAAAATGAATCCTGGGTTGATTTATGAAAAATAACCCATCATAACAGATACCATACAGGATGCTACACCCTTTGTCAGCTGATTATCGACGTTGATTATTGAGTTGACAGATCCAGTCCTAACTCAAGTTCCTATAAATGACCTTGTAGATGCTACATGTGAAAAATAAAA
>CALGAA010000173.1 GCA_937952445.1 uncultured Bacteroidota bacterium
TCTAACTTTATCCGGTTTTTGCCTGAAATAATAAGGATCTTCAAAAACCGGCATACGGTCTTCTACCTGACCTGTGTTTTTCAGTAAAGCACCCCGGCCATCTTCATCGCCGATAATCAGATCCATATGCCCGTCTCCGTTCCAATCAATTGCCGTTGGCAAGATCATTTGCAGGTCCATTTTGATCACCCCACCTGCGTTTTTCAACAACCGTCCGGCCGCAAATTCAGGCTTCTCACGACTTCCGATGTTCTCGTACCAGGTTAATTTATCCAAAAACTCGCCACAGATAAGATCCAGGTCCCCGTCACCATCAAAATCGGCCAGATTGGGGGATGGAGCCCCGTACACATCGATCACTTCGCCGGCAGCTTTTAACCGCCCCTGATTGACATACGTGCCATTTTCATTGAGGATGAGGTAGACATATCCGTGCAAGGGTCCGTTGGTCCAGTTCCCCTGTTCGTCCCAGGCATTGTCCCAACCGTAATCTCCCCAATCATCAGCACCGATAAGAATATCTTTATCCCCATCGCCGTCCCAATCAACGTATTTCCATTGATTGAATCGGGGGGTTTTAACCGGAAAATCCTTGAGAATTTCCTCTACGGGAAACACATCGGTTTCCTGTATTTCTCCTGTGGTTAGTCCGGTAATCTCTTTACCGGGGATGAGAATGTGCGGCTCCCCCTCGAAGTAAGAAATTTCCATATTCCGGTAACGATCGGCAATCCGCACAGGGGGTTCAAATATCGGTTTCTCCACATTGCCCTCCTTGTTTTCGAAAAAATAGACTCCATTGAACGGATAATCCGGACAGGAAACGACCAAATCCAAATCCCCGTCGCCATCAAAATCCATCGGAAGCGGAATAGCCCACAGACCTACCCCGAGATCTACCTCAATGTCGGGGTTGTGATATCCAATGCGGTGCAAATCATCCGATTCCCAGTCGGGATCTTCCCCTGTGCTGGATGATACATTCAGGCACCCGGTGATCAATACTGGTATAAATAGTACTAAACTGATAACACAAACCCGAAGTATGACATTAAATCTTTTCACATTGGTAATATAGCATGAAACAGCTAAGATGCTCCTGAAATTTCAATTGTAATATACTAATTTTTGCTATAACCGATAGTATATTATCTTTTGACCGGAGGAGCAGAGCGGGGTGCCGTTGTTTGTCAGTGGTTAGCCGGCAGCGATCAGCGGTGTTGGTTTTTGGGCTGTTGGCTGTTAGCTCTTGGCTGTTGGCGATTGGCTGCACTCATGAGCAAGGGAGCCTTACCCCCAAACCCCAGTCGTCACTTCACATTCGACATTGAATCACTATTTCCGGTCCGTTATCTCCAAAATCGGTTCCCCGATACTGCCGCTGGGCATTTCAATCTTCAATAAAGCTGACACTGTGGGCGCCAGGTCTACCAACCGAATGTAGCGGTTCGTTTCACCGGGCTGGATATTCCACCCCATGAACACCAATGGAAGATGGGTATCATAAGGATACCAGGAACCGTGCGTGGCACCGGTAGGACTACCGCCTTTCCAGCCTGGTTTGATGATGAGGACAATATCACCCCCCCGCTGGGCATTGTATCCATTGATAAATTTACGTTTGACGGCATCAGGCCAGGGTGCTGTACCTAGTTTACGCGTCGGCCAGGCATCCACAATTCCATCGTGAGTAAGCAGGTCCCTGATGATAAATTCCATCAATTCATCGGTGTTAACCTCCTTATTTTGCTTGTTGATATTATCCCAATTAAGGTAAAGTTGAAAATTAGACTGAGCTTCAATGATGTCCTCAATTCCATATTTTTCCAGCACGGCTTCATTTACGCTTTCTTCGATCTCCTTTCCGTAAACTCCAGTGGGCAATCCGTATTGTTCCAAAAAGCCTGGAGATTGGGCTACCCCATGGTCCGCAGTAATGAAAAACAAGTATCCATCCGTACCATAGCGCTCATCCAGATATTCAAAAAATTCAGCAAATTCACGATCCAGTCGTAAATACATATCTTCGATTTCAATCGCATTGGGTCCGACCGTATGCCCGAGTCCATCTGTGGCACTAAAACTAACCGCCAAAATATCTGTAACTCCCCTACTGCCCAGGTCCTCTCCTTCAATGGCAGCCTTTGCCATTTCCATTGTAATGGTATTGCCAAATGGAACGCTTCGAATATGTCCTGGATTGGTGTTTGCTTTTCCAAACTCATACGGGAAAGTCGCCGTTTCTTTACCAATCATTTTATTTTCATACGGCTGATCATCATCCTCACTCAGCGTGTAGGTCTCGATCGGGAATAGGGTTTCCCAGGTTTGGGTCAGATACTTTTCTGGTAGCTTTCTGGCATTAAATTCCTGCACCCAATCCGGCAATTCATCCATGTAATAGGTACTCGTCACAAAATTTCCCGTTTTGCTGTCGTACCAATACGATCCATCCGACAGATGGCCGGCTGGCAAAATAGCCCCCCGATCCTTGATCGAAACACCGATGACCTTGCTTTGAAATCCATTCGACAATTTGAGTTCGTCGCCAAAAGTCGTCGTTAATAGATTCCGGGGAGACCTGGATGGACCATCCTGAGGTGCCCCCACCGTAAGTACAGAAGTATCTTCGACATTGTTAATCCCCCTTCTTATACGGCGATCATACCATCCGTTGCCCGCAATACCGGTAATCGCAGGTACACTCCCGGTATACGCCGCACTATGACCAATCGCCGTAACCGTGGGTGCATAATCAATATGCGCATTCTCACACGTGAAACCTTCCCTTGTCATTCGCTTAAATCCTCCTTCCACGTATCGGTCCTGAAATTTATACAAATAGTCCCACCGCATTTGATCGACCACGACCCCAACAATAAGTTTTGGATAATCTTTTTCGCTCTTATGTTGACCAAAAACCGGGATGGCTACCATGAATACGAGCAGAACAATGAACCCTTTGAATGCATTCCTTTTCATCATCGAAATATAGTTTGTAATTTGAAATTTAGACTTCAGATCATTTGGACGTGAATATAGCAATTTTGCCCGCAATTACCCCTACGCAATGGACAATCATTCCAGGAATTTCGCAATTCCTGAATAATGCCATCAACAGATTAACTATTTCCTGAAAGTCCGACCCCGGGGTTTCAACCTAATCATACCGGCGATGGCTAAACCCCGGAACGAATCGGACGTATTTGCTTTGTAACGAAACAGTTGTTATGGAATCAGAGCATCCTCTGAAACATTATTCTTAAGGTGTAATTACTTTTAAATACCGGCCCAACCAATACGGCAATAAATATTCATCTCCCGCCAGTTCACGGTGGCCGCCGCGACCGCCATCCAGTCGAAATGGATTCGCATTGTGCCGCACCGCACTACGTTCTGCTGTTGAAAGGCGTCGGGTTGTGGTCTGACCCCGAAAGTTCTCCTCCATAAACTCCAAATCTTTTCGATGGGAGTTGTTCATGCTCCACCGCACCATATCCATTGGAAATTCGCGCAGATGCCATTGAACAGACTCCAGATCAATATCTCCGGATGTTCCATACGTGATCAAATTCCAAAGGGCATTCCGCTCGGGTTTTTCGATTTCCCAATGTTCTGAAATCACATCCGCGTATATTTGTCTGAGATCATCTGGTGCATAATGGTACAGAACCCAGTAGGTCAAAAAATACATCTCATCGTCGGAATGATTCCAACCTCCTTCCCCCATATTAAAGCCTTCATAAAACACATTTGGGGTCGGTTGGATATCGTAAACTGAAATCTGTATGTTGTCCAGATATCCGTGCTCCTCGAACAATCGATTCCATTCTTGCCGGTATATTTCCTTTCCCGTCAGTTCCCACGCCAGATGTAAGCCAGCCGTGATGGTGGTACTCCCCAGTTTCCGGTCTGTCACTGATTCGGGGTAATGGTTGATGTACTCAGGATTCCATCGCCCCCACAAGGTTGGCTCGCCATCCACATCCACAAAATAATAATCGTTGCGGATGATATGCATCATGATTTGATCGATAAAATCAGCCACACGAGCCTTTTCGTCTTCATTCAAATCCAGAAGTTGGTTCATTATGCCCGCTACCCATATGTAGGCCACAAATTCGTCGCTGCTGGTATGTCCTTTCCATTCCCATCCTTCTTCCGGACTGTCCCGCCAGCGTTCAGGATCAGATAATTTATATCCTTTTCGTTCAAAGGTTCGCGAAGGGAAACCCTCGAGTTGATTGATCGAAATCAGGCGTTCAAAAGCTTCGAAAGATTCCAAAGCATTGGCCCGTGCAGTGGGATCCCCCGTGGTCGCGTAGCGGAAGACTTCACTACCCAGGTAAAAAGATGTCCACAATCCATCGTTATCCGTATCCACCATCTCCATGGTGGTGATGTCACCCGGTTCTTGCAACCTAACCTCACCGATTAAACCATACCGGAGATGTCTTTTCCGGATTTTGTCAAAGAAGTAGGAAGCTTTATCGGCCAGGGTCATGGGTTGGAATTCGATCTTGGAAACCCCGCTTTGGGTCAAAACATACCCATTGCCTTTGGAATCCGTGGCAATATCCAACACTTCGTCTTCCAACACCCACCTTTGCGAGGAAAAGTATCGGAAAAATTCATGGTTCCGGGTGGCAAAACTTCCTTTGTCGGATCCCATCCAAAGCTTCCCTTTACTCGTCGCCATTGAGGTAGGTGGAATCACCGGGATGGCCTCATTGAGTTCTTTTATTTTACGGCCGTTTGAGGCATTTGCAATGTAGTACCCCATCTGAGTCCCCACAAATAAACTGTCGCCTGAGAACGCCCAACTCGTAATTTGGGAATCACTGATCAGATTTTCGAAGCGGCCATCTTCGTATATATTGATTCCAAATCGGGTTTTGATGTAAAAATCTTCGCGGTGCGCCCACACTTCCTCAATAGGGGTTGATTCGCGGCCCGTGGTGGTGGCTCCGGATTTTATCAACTGAAACTGCTGGTCTTTGGCCAACAGGACATCCCCAAGTTCATTGACCGCAATTTGCGTAAATTGTCCAGACTCAAACTCCCCGTAAGGTTTACCAGCGTGGGTATTTGATAAATAATGGTCCGGGTAAAGATAGTACAACTCTCCAGAGGTAGCCTGGGTCGTAATATCCACCGGAATTTTATCCTGCAAGGGTCTGTATTGGTGATTGGGGACCATTTGCCCAGCCAGGAGAATATAAAATTCATCGGGAGTAAGAACGTAAACATTATCATCACGGTCTATAACCAATCGATCCCCTTCCCGGGCTGTTCCCGATTTAAATTTATATTTCTCAGACACAAGCTGGGGGTAGGCTACATCATGAAACGATTGCCCCAGGATGCTGGTACTCAAAAGCGAAAAAAATACAAATCCAAAATTAAAACTATATCGCATTTTATTTACAATATTTCTTGTATATGACCGGATCTCTCTTTCTCTGGATCCAATTTGGCAGTTCAAATTTGCAAGACTATTCAGACATCCCTTTGTTATAATTTAGCCAATCCTTGTACTAAACTATCTTATTGATGAAATTCCATCAAAAGTCGTCTGTACTGCGCAAAGGTGAGGATCAAATAGAACCAAAATCCTTCCTGTAACCTAAAGTTTACTACCCGATCGCTTCGAACTTCCTCCTTCAGCTATCAGATTAATGGATCTTTTTGCAATCAAAATCCTTGAAATAGGATACCAGGTCAAACCAATAAAGTATTAAATTCTATATAGCCTTCGAACCGTACACCGTGGTATTCTTTTCCACTTTATGACCGAAATAATCGCGCCTTTCAAAACGATTTTTCGCAAAAAGATCCAAATCAAGACGGGGCGCCATGCACTGCATACCATAATTATGAATTTCATTCATCCGCATTTCATGCAGATCTGAAATAATGTTGTAGTACGATGGAGTTTCAGGCCTTTAGAAATATTCACTTTGCCAATTAAATCGAGCCATCCACTGCTCACAGGGCTTTGCAGAAGGGTGAAATAAAGAGATGAATTTTACAAAATAACCCACTTATGCACCCTTAATCGCCTTTTATTATATTTTAAAACCGTAAGATCGTATACGTACACCATCCGAATATACCGGGATCAGATTTTTTTTGAAATAATTTTTTCTTCACCTTGATTAAGCCTATCTTAACCGCTGTGTGAAGCCCAAAAGATCTTATACTAACTTGACAAAGACCATGGAAAAGATCATTATTTCATATCGTAATAGGATTTTTGGCTTCCTCTTCAAATATGTAAAAATTCAAAGCGAAGCGGAGGATCTGACTCAAGATGTCCTGATCCGAATTCTGGAAAATAAAGATAAATTTTCGTCGGTCAGGGATATGGATTCTTATATATTGACGATTGCTCACCACATTTTGGTCGACCATTTTAAAAAGCTGGCAAAAGATAAAGAATACAAAGAAAAGGTCTGGGAAACTATGCAACTTTCCGACCGGCCGGTACTTCGAAAAGTCTATCAGAACAATTTTCTGGAAAATGTCGAGGAAGCCTTGGTTGATTTGCCGGATCGCCAGCAAATCGTCTTTCGGATGAGCCGGCTGGAAGGACTTTCGATGGATGAAATCGCCCAGAAATTGAATATTTCGCCATATACGGTAAAAAACCACCTTGCGGAAGCCACCCGCAAAATAAAACACCGGGTCAAACCGGAATACTTTCTGACCTTTTTCTTTATGCTGTCGCAGTTCTTTTGATGATTAAAATCCAGGAGAGTCGGAATTCCAACCTCCCCATGGATGAACCGGGATTATGAATGGTATATAAGTTTTATCCCGGATTATGCATGCATTATATAGTAAGCAGGTATGATTGAAGGTAATCGAAGACCAAAGATGCTCAAGCCAGCTTTGATGAGAAAACTATGATTGAACGTAATCCCGGCATGTGCAATGTCGGGGTTTCAAGAAATTTAAAGCGGAATAGGCAGAGGCTTGAAGCAATTGTCCCACTTCCCAAAATGGAGATCAATGAACGTAATCCCGAAATTAGCTCATATTCCTAAGAAATGCATATGATGCAGTAATATTAAGGGTTCTGTAGTTGCTATTGTTAGAAATTTCTAAGACTGGGCATCAAAGTCAAGGGAACATACATACCTCTTAAATGCATCTAATTTATGTTGGATCTTAATA
>CALGAA010000174.1 GCA_937952445.1 uncultured Bacteroidota bacterium
CAGGCCGAGCCTACGGCTCTCATACCTGCCTACCGAATTAGGTAGGCATACCAGAAGATGCCACAACTATACCCCTCATTTTCAGCACACTGCTCTGCAACATCCACTACCGCCCCGCATTCCCCTCCGTAATCCACATTCGTCATTGATTTCAGGCTTTACAATCCTCCGCCCGCAAGCCTCTCTAATCTCCAAAGAAGCAGGATGCTCTGGTAAACAACGTAGGTGATAATAAAGAGCGTCGCAACCAAACGGCCGTGAGGCCCCAAACGTCCGGGGCGCAACTGCGACCAGGACCCAAACGCGAATAAAGCTTAGCGGATTTCGCCCAAACGAATAGGCCGCCCCAAAACGGACTATTCCCCATTCGTCATTGATTACCGGCTTGCACCACCTCCAAAATCTGCCACGAACTCACTAGCACTGCGATCAACTCCTCCAGCGGCATTAACTCGCCCCCCTAACGCCCAATATACGTAATTCCCCAAATTCATAGGGGAATAGGTCTCGCTAACTCCCTACGGTCGAAGTCTCGCCTTGAGTCATCATTCGTAATTCGTCATTGGCTCCCTATTCTTCCACCATGACCGTAAAGGTGGTCGAACTCACGGCTTCCCTGGTATTGGCCAGGATGTCAACGGTAACCTCCTGGAAACCTGCATCTCTTTTCGAACTGTCATACTGGACCTGGATGATTCCCTTACCACCTGGAGGGATTGGCGATCTCGGCCAATCAAGCGTGGTGCAGTCGCATCCACTGGCCACTTCAATTTCCAATGGCGCGTTGCCCGTATTGGTAAATTCGATTTGACCGGATTTGATCGCGGGCTTCTGAACCGTACCCAGGTCATACTGCTCCTGACTGAATTCGATGACCGGATATTGAACGCTTTGCTGGTTGCCATTCTCCTGGCTTCGATCCCGAACTTTCCGTACCTCCCGACGAACCGGAATCGTGGTGGGACCAGAGATGATTTTAAATTCCGTCCGACGGTTCAACTGATGTTCATCCTCGGAACAATTGACGCCATTCGTACAATGGTTGAGAATCTGCATTTCTCCGTAGCCCACCGCCTCTATCCGATCTGGATCAATTCCACGGTCCACCAAATAATTTTTGGCAGAATTGGCCCTGCGCTGCGATAGATCAAGGTTGTACGAATCTGAGCCCCGACTGTCGGTATGCGATGACAATTCGATGACCATATTTGGGTATTCCGTCAGCAAATTATATAAATAGTCCAAATCCTCTTCAGCTTCCAGCAGGATCTGATCGTCGTCATAATCGTAGTAAATATTGTTCAACCGGATCGGTTCGTTGAGCGTAATCACTTCCTCCTCTTCCGGCTCTTCAGGAAGTCGTTCCAGTCGGAAAGTTCCGCGGAAATCCTTCGATTCCGTTACCCCTACCGTATTGAACCCAACGGTATCGGACAGGTATCCATCCCGGCTGACCACCACCTGGTACGCTTTGTCGGCGTCAATGGAAAACGTGAATTCATTTCCGTTCTCGTTGTATTGAATGTCAGGAGATCCCCATTCGTTTTGTTCGACCGGGAAAACCGCTATACTGGCCCCGTTGAGTGGATCCTCGCCCTCCAGTACCGTAGCCAACAGTCGGATAATGATGGTTTTGTCCTCCAACTGGAAAATGTCGTCACAGCACGTCGAACTGACGACTGAACGGGTTCCTTCCCGGTTGGATACGAGATACCCGTTAACCTGATCGCTGGACGGAAAGTAAAAGGTTTCGTCCAGTGTCGAATTGATTCCTTTTCCCATGTTTTCGATCCGGGTCCACGTTTCACCGGTCCACAGGGCACTGTAAATATCGAACCCTCCGATCGACGGGTGACCATTGGTACTGAAATACAAGGTATTGCTGGAAAAAATCGGGCTGATTTCATCACCGGGAGTATTGATCCCATTTCCCACGGGCACCACGTTTCCTACCTGGGTGGGGCTGACCAGTGGAGCATAGAATATATCATATCCACCTTGCCCCGTTCCGTTGTAGGCAAAAAACAGGACTTTTTGACCCAGCAGGGTTCCCGTCGATGGATTTTTGACGATCCCCAGGTCGGGCATTCCCTCCACTTTTTTGGGCGTCGACCATCCTCTGCCGCTTGCGGTCGAATAATAAATTTCGCTTTTTTCGAGTTTATTTCCGTCCAGGAGGAAATAGGTGAAGTACAGGGAGCGTCCATCGGGTTCCACAAATACATTTCCAATGTGGCCGTTTTCGCCCAATTTAAAATCTTCGATCGGCGTGGAGCGTCGGGTAAATTCGCCGCTGTTGTTCATTTTAGCCACAAAAATCTTCGCCTGGGAATTGATTTCTTCGTCCGAAGGCACGATCAGTCGGTTTTCACCGAATGAAATGAAATATAAATCCCCCCCTGAGATCGGGATGGGCGTCGCCTCCGAATTACGTGTGTTGACCCGGGTACCGACGTTGACCACGGCGATGTTGTCCGGGCGGACCAGGGATTCTGCCAGCGTAATGCCTTTCATCTCCCGCTCCGCTATTTGTTTGATCTCGTCAGAATAATTCCCCCGCATGATGTCCTGAAGCTGGATCGCAGATAAATCGTATTTCCCGTTCATTTTCAGCACTTGTGCGTACTGAATCCGCGCATCGGGATATTCCATCTGAGGATCGCGGTCAATCAGGCGTTGCAACCATCGTTCTGCCCGTTTATAATCCCGCACTTTGAAATAGAGCTCGGCGATTCTGCTGAGGTATATATTTTGTCGATCCTCCCGGTACACTTCATTATACCACTCCAATGCGTTGTAGTAGTCGTTCTTGTAATAGGCCGAATCTGCCGCTTCCAGTTTGAACCGCAATGGGATTTCCTTCAGGGGCTGCGCATTCATCCAAAAGGCTGAACCGACAAAGAAAAAGATTAAACCAATTCGTATGTATGTCATCTTTATTTCAGTTAAAATGGGGGACACAAAATAACTTCCTTCACCTTTGGTTTTTTGAAAATCTTGCCGATGTACGACATTCCGATTTCAAAGCCCTGGGCCGGAACGAGCGGGTTGGTGTTGAGGTCATATCCTATACCGGCTCGCCATCCCTCGTAATCCACCCCGGCCAATACCTGCACGGCCCGTCCGAGCCGGTAGCCCAATCCGCCGACCAACCGGAGGTTTTTTTCTTCGTTGAGCGTATAACCCAATTTGACCTGACCGTACCCCAGGTTTTGATTTTCTTTGAGCTGGTACACCAGCGCGGGTTCCAGGGTCAAACCATCAACCATTAGAAAGGTCCCTTCTGCATGAATATTGTATTCCGGAATTTCTTTTTCATTGCTCGAATTCGTGAGTCTGTAATTGATGGGCAGAAGGTTTTGTGCCGAAAATCCAATCCTCAGTTGATCGGTGTTTCCGATGGCTGTGGTAAAGAGCGCTCCGGCGCCAAATACGGTCCCTCCGCTTCCCTCCAGGGAGAGGCTACCGATCCCGGAGGTCTGATCCTCAAATATAAATTCGTTGATGCTTCCCAGTTTGCGGGTCTTCGATCCTCCGTTCAGTCCCAGGGTCAACACGTTCTTTTGGTTTTTGTCGAGGGCTAAATGATAGGACAGGTAACCGTTAAATCCTGTGGTGGTTAATTTTCCGGCGCCTGCTTTGTCCTGGTAGAAGCTCACGCCGATTCCGATCCAATCCTGATCCCGGAAGGCAATTCCAAGGGGCGCATCGATCGAAACGGCCGGGGTCGAAAATCGGTTGGGAAGCAGGTTGGCCCACTGGTCCCGATAAATCGCAGTGATGCGGTAAGACCCATAATACGAACCGCTGTTAGCCGGATTGAGCATCAAAGGCTGAAAGTCGTACCTCGAAAAATGGATGTTCTGGGCCTGAAGCGAACCCACGGATAAAAACACAGCAAAAAGGACAATGTGTAAAATTCTATCTGGCATAGACCCCATGTATATTACTCTGAAATCAAATATAGTATTTTAGGATTGGATTGAACGAATGAAAGCAGGATTTAACCCAATAATTTTCTCCCCGTCAATTCCGGTGTTCTATTGATTTTTACGGTTTTCCATCCGTTTCCGTTATTTGTTTTTGTGGGAATCGACGGCGGATCGTACACTGCCGTACTTTTGAAGTAAATCCTTCGCTTCGTCGTACGGGATTCCAAGTTCGCTCTGTACCATCCGGCTTCCGCGGTCCACCAATTTATTATTGGACAGTTGCATATCGACCATTCTGTTCCCTTTCACCCGTCCCAGCCCGATCATGATGGTCGTGGAAATCATGTTGAGGATTAATTTCTGTGAGGTTCCGGATTTCATTCGGGTGCTCCCCGTGACCACTTCGGGACCGACGACCACTTCGATGGGAAAATCGCTGTGTTGGGCCAGCGGAGAACCGGGGTTGTTGGTTATGCAGCCGGTGGTGATCCCATTTTCACGACATATACGCAATCCATGAACTACGTACGGGGTTGTACCACTGGCTGCTATACCGATGACGGTATCCAGGGGGGAAATGTGGTATTCGGAGAGATCTTTCCAGGCTTGCTCTTCGTCATCCTCCGCGAATTCGGCGGCATGGCGAATGGCGTGATCCCCTCCGGCTATGAGGGCGATGACCATATCGCGGGGCACGCCAAAGGTGGGTGGGCATTCCGATGCGTCGAGGATGCCGAGTCGACCGGAGGTGCCTGCGCCGATGTAAAACAGCCGGCCGCCCTCCTTCATTTTTTGGATGGTTTGGGTAACCAGGGGTTCGATGCGGTCCAGAACCTGACTGATGGCCAGAGGGACGGTCTGGTCTTCCTGGTTGATAATCCGGAGAAGTTCCAGAACGGATTTTTTTTCGAGATCCTGGTACTTCGAGCTTTGCTCTGTAATTTTCTCCATAGTTGGTTTTTTAAAATCGCACCAAATATATAAAAAGTATATGGTAATTCTTGGAGGGGGGCACGTAGACAGGAAGGCGCAAAGTGAAGTGTTCCCTTTCCGGCTACAATCGACGGGCATCTCTTCATGATTCATCTGTAAGGCCTTGATTTGCGTTCATCTACGAGAATTGATTTGCGCTGATCTGGGAGACCACACATCTGTGTCATCGGCGAGCTCTTTTTCGGAATTTATCTGCGCCTTGATTTGCGCTGATTTGCGAGAACCACATTTGTGCATGAGCGAGAAATCCCGGTTTTGCTTTGGGCCGTTATATGGAAATCCCGGGCATTGGGCCAAAAAAAAATTCCCGCTCGCATTGAGCAGGAATTTCAGGTTAGTTGGAAACACATCATGGTTTTAAAACTTGCAGTGTACAAAACTAGAACTAAATTTTTGTAAACCGTGATCAGGTCAAATACATATTTCACCGATCAGGAATACGTAACACTACAACCGTTATAATGTTAAATTTATTATACACAATATACCAACAACAATCCCCCGGTATATAGTTCTATTTCATCCTGATTTTTCACCATATTTCCCATATTTTTTATTGGAGTCCTTATCTTTACATATTATAAACGCGTGTTATGAACCGGAATTCTTTGAAATTAACGGATATCATCCCTATTCCGCTGCGTCCAGCTTCACCCGAAGGACTTCCGTTTCTCATGTGGAGACATCGCCGGAATGCAGACCAGGTCCTCGACCAAATTGCGACGCACATCGAACGCATCGAGGCCGGCGTCATGACCAATATTCAATCCCCTCTGGAATTGCAATTTCATTCCATGTCCCGTGATTCGTCCGGGAACGTATGCTTCGCCGATGACCCCCATCTCCGACCTGAATTTCGAACTGGTTTCCACCCCATCGATTTATGGGATTACTATTATGCACTTTGGCACAGCAATCAAAAGGGGGAATTCTTCGGTCACACGGATAATGATCTGCCATGGCCCGATTCCAGGGTGTTTTGGAAACGGGTTTCTGTCGGGAAAAAATTGAGGGTGCTCCACAGCACCAGGCACCTACCAGAACAATCACCCCTCATCATTTCCGAATCCGGAGAGGTCCGGATCAAAACCGTGCCTGATCGGTATCGCATCGCAGAGGAAAGCGAGAATACAGGACGATTGTACCTGAACGAACAGAGTTATATCGACCGGGTTCCACAGCTCGCCTGGGAATTTTCGCTTCGTGGTTACCGCCCGTTGCAGGATTATTTCAAGGATCATATCGGTGAGATTCTCGATGCTGATCAGACCCGGTCGCTGTGCCAGTGGATCGAAGTCGTTGAACGCACAAGTAGAATGGTGATGAAATAAAAACCGTCGTGAAAGAATGATCTCAAGCGAAGAATCGGGTAATTGCACTCCAATTCCTTCAATGGATCAGCGCATCGAGGTATTCATCGATGTATTGATCGACATTTTTGCGTTTGTACTGCATCACCCAGCGCGGGTGGGGCAGGGGGATAATCTCATCAAACCATCCCATGCGCTGGTTGAGGTCTGAAAAATAGCGGTAATTCGTGCCCATCCCGATGCAAATCGCCCGGTCCCGGATGGCTCCGAAGTCGATCTGGGCATTGACGCAATCCACGACAAACGGCTCCACAGCCTGTAACGTCGCGGGATCGTCGTAGTAATTGTAATTTTTTCCATTTTTCAACAACCCGACCGGGGACAAGGCCGTGATGTAATGCTTCCGGTAAAAGTCTTCGACAGATCCATAGGCATCGATCATGTTGTATATGAAATGCGAGGAGAGTTCATGCCGTCGGGGAAATGGATTGGGGATTCCACACCGTTCCTCCAGATACACCGGATCGGTAAAACCCACACCCGTCAACCCGGCACCAAAACGCCCGGGATTGATCCCAAAAAGATACAACCGGTCATGGTGGTCAGGGAAAAAAGTGGAGTAAAACGATTGGAGGCATTGCTGGGTTTCCACCTGATCGAGGTTGTTGATCCATTCTACACCCTTTGGCAAATTATCCGGTGGCTGCAGGGATTGATGAAATTCGATGACGTGCTGTCCAAACGATTTGGGATTTTTTTCAACCTTCATTGTACGTATTCCTGTCGTTCCACCAAAGCAAAGTATCCATTGTCCAGGGGGAGATACCCCTGATCGTAGCAAAAATAGTAGACTTTGCCCGCTTTGGTTTTATATACATTCGTGTGATAATTGAAATCAAATTTTTGTTTCACCAGTTGGTTCCGGTGTACAGTCGCCTTGCCCTCCGGGTTGAGGCTTTTAAGAATCCGCCGGTTCTTGCTCAACGTTCGGTTGACCTTGCGCATCATATTGTTGGTATTGCGGTTGAGCGCGTTGTAATAACTCGACCGGCAATCCGAATCGCAGAACTTTTTATCTGCCCTTCCCATGAGCGGTTTTCCACAATATGTGCAGGTTCTACTGGCGTCCATCACCGAGGATTCCTTTGATATCAATGGCAATATACAAAATATTGCGGAAATTACCGGGGCTCGTCCCGGCAGAATCCATTTGAAGGTTTTACTCAATTTTCCGGATTATGCGGGCAGGATTCCCTGCAGCGACCACATCCGCAGGGATGTCCTTCGTCACCACGCTTCCCGACCCAATCACTGACCTTGCACCGATGGTTACGCCCGGATTCACAATCGTCCCTCCCCCGAGCCACACATCATCGCCAATATATATAGGCCGGGCATATTCCTCTCCGGCGCTACGTGCCCTGGCATCAATGGGGTGCGTGGCGGTGTACAAATGAACCGAGGGCGCCATGAACACCCGATCTCCAATGTGGATGGGGGCGCAATCGAGAAAGGTACAGTTGAAATTGGCGTAATTGTGATCGCCCCAGTGGATGTTGAATCCATAGTCGCAGTAAAACGGTGGTTCGATGAACAAATCTTTCCCGACCGATCCAAAAAACGATCCGTAAAATCGTCGCTTTGCTTCGAAATCAGAATACGGAATGTGCCTCAGTTCTTCAAGCATTTTCCGGGCATGGATTCGGCTGGCCACGAGCTCAGGATCAGCCGGATTGTACATCTGACCTGAAGTCATTTTTGAACGTTCACTTTCCTGCGGTCCGGAAAATTCCATACAGTGGATTGTTTAGAAAAACCAGCCTTTGCTTTTTTTCGAACGGGAATTGCCCAAACCCAGCACGCCGAGGATGGACCGGGCAATTCCACGGGAAACCTCCCGGGTAATTTGACCCGAAGCCTGTTGCAGGGTTTTTTCAAAAAACGTCGGCTGTGGTTTTTTCTTGGGTTTTCTCAATTCTTCTTCGTGGGCCGCGACCTCCATTTTCTCAGATAGGATTTCGTAGGCGCTCTCGCGATCCAGTT
>CALGAA010000175.1 GCA_937952445.1 uncultured Bacteroidota bacterium
CGGTTGACCACTCAAAATTCGATTTCGAAATGTTGATCGTGGAGAGATTCAGTTCGATCCCATTGTTCTCTACTTCCCCGATGTTGGAAGTGATCGAAGTCACCCCATTGACCGGAGAAATTGCCCGGTTGAGCAGGAGATCCTGCGTATTGGACTGGTAAATATCCACGCTACCTGTGATGCGATTCCCGATAAAACCAAAGTCTACCCCGAAGTTGAAGGAACGGGTGGTTTCCCATCCCAGGTCATTGTTCTCCAGTGAATTGGGTAGGTAACCCACACCCTGACTGTTTCCATCTGGTCCGGTCAGAAAATCTTCGCGGTTTGCCTTGGCCAGGGTCGAATACGGGGAAATAGCCTGGTTGCCATTTTCTCCGTAGGATGCCCGTAATTTCAGTTGGCTGATAACATCCGAATTGATCAGGAAAGATTCTCTGAAGATATTCCAGCCAAGGGCCATGGATGGGAACACCCCAAACTTTTTGTCGTTTCCGAATGCCGAATATCCATCTCTTCGCAAGGTGAAGGTCACGAGGTATTTTTCATCGTAAGAATAGAAGATCCTACCCATCTGAGAAAGGTAGGTCTGCTGACGGTATGATCGGGTCGGGGTAATCAGTTCTGCAGATCCTGGCTGGTGCCACGTCAACACTTCGGTCGGGAAGCCCCGGGAATATATCCGGGATTGATTGAAGGCATCTTTTTGGGTGCTATACAAGGCTGTGAAATTGACGTTGTGTTTTCCAAATGCCTGGTTATAGAACAAGAGGTTTTCGATCAGCCAGTTACTCGTTTTTGTGTCTTCGGAGAACGCCTGACCTTTGTTGACTATTCCTTCCAGGGTATTATTGCCCCAGAAAAGATCTCTATTGGCCGAGCGATAACCGACCCCTGTATTCAATTTATAAGACAATCCTTCCAGGAATGGAAAATTAATCTGCAGGTAGTTGTTCGTGAACAACCGTCGGTTGAAATCTTCATCGAGAACATTTAAATTGGACAAGGGATTGGTATAGGTAGCTAATTCCGGCCAGGGGTACACCACGATATTCCCCTCTTCATCATAAGGCTTGATCAGGGGGTTGAGCATAAAAGCTCCTCCCAGGTTGGATATGCTGTGCGGTGCACCGCCTCCACCTGAAAAATTAACTTCTACGCCCGAATTATCCATGAATGAATACTGGGACCGGGTACCGATTTCCAACCAGTCGGTAGCCTGGAGGGTGAGGTTCACCCGTCCGTGGACGTGGCTGTAATCATCGCCTTTTGCGATTCCTTTTACATCCATATATCCACCTGATATGTAATAATTTAGCCGTTCAAAGCCTCCGGAGATGCCGGCGGTATGTTTGTTCTGGAGTCCGAGTCTGGTGGCTTCTTTAACCCAGTCCGTGGACACACCATTCTGATAATTTTCTACCCGGGTCGGATAGTTGTTGGAAATGGCGCTTTCACCGTATCGGTCCACCCCAAATTGCCAGTGCTCGGGGCCTGTCATCAGGTCGGGTAGTCCGTATATCTGTTTTATTCCATAACTCCCCTCATATGAAAATTTGGGTACGCCCTGCTGGCCCTCCTTGGTGGTAATCAGAATAACACCATTGGCTCCCCGGGCGCCATATATGGCCGCGGAGGAGGCATCTTTTAAAATTTCGATCGAAGCGATCATAGATTGGTCGAGCAGGGTGAGCCCCCCATCATAAGGTACTCCATCCAGGATGACGAGCGGACTGTTGCTCGCCAGAATGGAATTTTGTCCCCTGATCTGAATGTCGATCGAACCGGAACTGGCGCTGTTGCCCGATTGTGTAATGTTGAGACCGGGAGCCACACCCTGCAAAGCCTGAACGAAGTTGATCCGGGGACCTTGTTTTTCCAGTTCTTCGGCTCTGATGGACGAAACACTACCGGTGAGGTCACTTTTTTTGACGGTACCATAGCCGACGACGACCACCTCATCGAGGGTTTGTAAA
>CALGAA010000176.1 GCA_937952445.1 uncultured Bacteroidota bacterium
ATCGTACTACCTTGCGCGTCAAGCACATTGACACCGATCAGAAAGGACCCATATACATCTGCGCCTTCCACACGGAATACTTTGAAAGACAGGGAATCATTTTGGATGCGGGCATCACTAATTTCCACAATTGGACGAACCGATTTGTTGTGCAAGGTTCCATATACTCCACCGTGGAAATACTGGTTGGTGAACAAAGTCAATCCCAGGATGAGTAAAGAGCCGATTAATACACCTTTACTGATCGTATTTTCCCGAAGTGGGAGGACGCCCGAACCCAGGAACCCAAACCATTTTTGCCGCGTAAAGGCGAGGTCTTTATTCAGTAGATATTCATCCAACGAAAACTTTCCACCTCCTGAATGAAATATGGTAAATCCGGCTGCTACACCCAGAACACCAATTTGCCATTCATCCAGACAAGTCGTTCCAAGCCAGCCCGATCCCAGTAAAATGCCCATTGCGAGTCCAAAAACTCCAATGCTCATCAATCGGGTCAGAAATCCAAACATAAAAAGCAACCCCACGATTCCTTCTATAATGGTAAATGCGGCCATGGCCCACCACAGCCAATCCGGATTACTGACTAAAAATTCAATAATGGGTTTGATGCCCAGTGCATTAGGTAAAAAATGATTGAATTTTTCTCCGATGTACCCGGCTTCTTCGGGGTTGAGTTTGTTGGTCAATACCAATCGTCTCCAAAATGCTGAAAAATAAGTCCATCCGACCACCAATCGAAGCGCTGTGGTGATCATACCAGCGTGCGAATATGTTGATTTGTTCATATCTGAAATTGATTTATAAGGTTGAAACAATACGTAGATGCTTCGAATCCATCGGGGAATCGAAACAGAAATGGGTTTTCAACCGGGTATCAAATCAAATATCGCTCGTGGAGAATGAACAGTGGTACTGGAGCCGGAGCAGGCGTAGGTGCCTGTCCAATTAGTTGAATATCATCTTTTGGGAAAAATGGGAAAACGTGTTCCTTGGTCTCAAAATCAGCCGGATCATGTTCACCGTCTATAGCTATCTCAGCTGTTTTCCTCGTTTCATCTATGGTAATGTTCTGACAAACTGCGTTTTTATCAGGCTTTTCAAATCGCTCCTGTTGAATGGGTACATCCAGCGCTTTTTTGAATTCCTGTTTTACGGTGCACGGAAGTACAATCAGGATGACCAATAAAAACAAAGCGGTCTTGGTAAGGATATTATTTCTGGTGAATTTCACATCCATACGGCTGATGAAAATAAGGTTTTAGGAGGTTGTCAAAATAAATCTGCGCATATAACGGACCTTTTCGACCGGTTGTTTTGAACCAGGTAAAGATTTACAAATTCCTAACCAATTCGGTGTTCTGGTAAGATGGATTTACCATTTTCCTGACCAAAAAGCACAGGAATTATCAGTTGTGGTGACTGTTCAACTACTCTTGATTTGGATAAAATTTGGCGAGGTGTTCTTTGGCCCATGACACCATTTTCCTTTTTTGTTCCGGGTAATGATCGATGACGTTGCCTTTCTCGTATGGATCGTGCAAAAGGTCAAACAAAGAGGTGTCAATCCTCAGGTTTTGATATGTTCCGGGCTGACCGTCCACGCCTGCTTTGTCGAGACTGCGATAATGGTGGGGTAGGTGCAGTTTCCATTTGCCATCCCCCGAAACGACCCCTTCCAATCGCCGTCCGGTCGAAAATGCATAATATGGGTTGGGATTTTGGGCGTTGGGCCGATCCAATATCAAATCCCAAATATTCTTTCCGTCGATTTCATATCCCGGCAACTCGGCTTCGGTCACGCTGCAAATCGTGGGTAAGAGGTCGACCGAATTGATCAATTTGAGGGATTGACTTCCAGGCTCAATATGCCCCGGATACTTGATGATGCAGGAATTGCGCAATCCCCCTTCGAAACTCGTGGCTTTTCCTTCCCGATAGCCCGTTATCCCCGCATGGTGGCCGTAGGACAACCATGGGCCATTGTCTGAACCGATGAAAATCAAAAGGGTGTTTTGTTCCAGACCGTGCCGTTTGAGCGCTTGATTGATCTGTCCGACCGACCAGTCCAATTCCATCATCACATCGCCGTATAAACCTACGCCTGATTTCCCTTCAAATTGAGCACTGCAATAAATGGGCACATGGGGCATCGAATGAGGCACATACAGGAAAAAAGGCTCATCCTGGTGGCGTTTTATAAAATCCACGGCCTTTTCAGTGGCCCATCGGGTCAACATTTTTTGGTCTTCAGGAACCATGGTATCGATGAGGATCTCATCATTTTCCCAGTATTGAAGGGGCCATTGACCCCAATACTCCGGATCGCCCGGATGGTACTTCCACATATCATTGGAATACAAAAGTCCGCTGGATTCATCAAATCCCCTTTGACCCGGACGACTTCCATCCAGGTCTCCCAGGTGCCATTTTCCAAACAACCCCGTCGCATAACCTTTTTGCTGAAGCACTTCACCGAGCGTTAAAAAATCCTTACTCAGCCCTGCCTGTTGGGGACCGTAGGCGTTCACTACACCCGTTCGTCCGGGGTAACACCCGGTCAAAAGGACGGCTCTGGAGGCGGAACATACGGCTTGCGGAACATGAAAATTGTAAAAACTCCTTCCTTCGTCGGCAAGCATTTGAACGTGAGGAGTGGGATAGGGCGGATTCCCAAACGGTGAAAAATCGTCAAAACCTCCATCGTCGAGCATGATAAGTACTACGTTGGGTGTGGGATTTTCTTTTTCAGGTGTGGTCGGATAAAGGGAAAAAAACAAAAGGACGGATGCAAAAAAAACCAATCCTCCTAAAAGACCTGTATGGATTCGTGAATTGGGAGCCGGACTTGCTGGGTATTTATTCATTCGTTCGGGTAGTGGAAAACGATAATTGCTGATGACTAAATATAGTCATTTTCCATAAAATTCCGACATATGAACACAGATTCTGGCTCATGTTTGGGTGACGCACTGGACCCAAACGGACTTCACCCGAACAATTCACTCCATAAGGTCGAAGGATGTACAGCTCTGATTGTCAGGTTGACAATGGTCCTTGATGATAAAGTTCATCCACCCCAAAAAGGATTAAACAAAAAAGGGCTTTGGTCTTTTTATGATGAGCGACCAAAGCCCGTGTTCATTTTTTATTTAGCCGTACCGCACCCGGTTGGGCGGACATTACGACAATTGGGCCAATGCTTCTTTGATGCGATCCATGGCGGTGTTCAATTGATCTTCCGACGCTGCATAAGAAATACGGATGCAATCGTTGTTTCCAAATGCCGAACCCGAAACCGTGGCAACGTGAGCGGTCGTCAACAAATATTCGGCAAAATCATCAGCGTTTTGGATAGTGGTCGTGCCGTCTGATTTTCCAAAATACGAACTGACGTTGGGGAAAATATAGAATGCCCCGGTTGGATTGGGTACTTCAATACCCGGGATGGTGCGAAGTTTATCCGAAACCAATTCCTTTCTTTTTTCAAACGTGGTTCGCATCTTTTCCATCTCGTCGGACTTTTCTCTGAGTGCGATCACGGCAGCTTCCTGGGCGAAGGAATTGGCTCCACTTGTGGTTTGCCCCTGGATTTTGTTGCAGGCGTTCGCGATCCATTGGGGGGCTCCCATATACCCGAGTCGCCATCCCGTCATAGCATAACCTTTGGAAAATCCATTGACGGTCACGGTCCTGTCCATCATGCCTTCAAGACTGGCAATACTGGTGTGTTTTTCCCCAAAATTGATGTATTCGTATATTTCATCGGAGATTACAATGATATCGGGGTGTTTGCGCAATACTTCAGCTAATCCTTCCAGTTCTTCCCTGCTGTAGACACTACCGGTGGGGTTGGAGGGCGAGGAAAACATCAGTACCCGGCTCCGATCCGTAATGGCTGCTTCCAGTTGGGCTGGTGTTACTTTAAAATCCTGGTCGATTCCAGCCGACACCAATACCGGCTCCGCACCGGCTAATTTAGCGATTTCAATATAGGAGACCCAAAACGGGGTCAGGATAATGGCCTCGTCGCCCGGATTGAGCAATGCCAGACAAGCGTTGGCCAGGGATTGCTTGGCTCCGTTGGATACGACAATTTGGGCCGGGGTATATTCCAGGTCATTATCGTTTTTAAATTTGTCTACGATGGCTTGGCGCAAAGGCAGGATGCCCGGCACAGGGGTATATTTGGTTTTTCCTGCTTTGAGTGCCTGGATAGCCGCCTCTTTGATGTAGTCAGGCGTATCAAAGTCAGGTTCACCGAGGCTGAGGGAAATTACCTGATGCCCCTGTTCTTTCAGTTCGCGTGCTTTCTGCGACATTTTGATCGTCGCTGATTCATTCATATTTCGTACCCGGTCCGAAACCCGGGGCTGGGTGGATGTAGTCATGTTTTTATGCTTTATTTGGACATGCAAAGTAAATGAAAATACTTCAGTTTGGGTAGGTATTTCAATGATGAATTACGATTTCCAACTGACAAATTGGAGGGTGGAATAGATGTGAAAAGGTTTCGGACTAAACCCCCATGCCGACACCAACCCATCTCTCACTCCATGGTTGGTTACCACTGAAGCTGATCGCTAATCTCGGTCAAAATACTGCTGGCAAAATTTCCACCCGATCAATCCGGGGAGGCGTTTTCCCTTTTAACATACGTATTTCGACGTGATTGAGGCCTTTTTGTAAGACGATATTGACCAATGAGCTTCTTCGCCATCGGGTTGCATGACCTACGGCTTCAAAAGTAAAATGTTTGTCGATCACCTCTCCGTTAATCAGCAACTGGAGTTGTGCATCTTCCGGTCCCGGGTGGGAGTACCTGAACCGCACGGTATAGTCGTTCGTCGTATGGGACGGCACGCTCCAGATCAATCCTGCTGATTCTGATGTCTGGTCAAACCAGGCAAACCCACTTCCGGATGGATCGGATCCGCGGTGAACGCCTCCATAAGAATTGGCCAGGGAAGCACTCAATGTAATTCCTCCCTTGGGTAATAAAGTGCTAAAGGATGCTGTAAATGAAGGATGATTGAACAGATGGGGATGTTCGTCAACGATTTGACCGAATTCATTTACGGTTCGGATAAACCGGTTGGATCCGTGCAAAGCGACCAATATAATGGTCCGTTCGCTGATCATTTGGTCGATGTATCCGGGGATATCCCGTACAGCCGGTGGTGTGAAATCTGCAGACCAGCTCCCGTGACCGAGGTAGATGGTCCCGGAGGGAACCATTTGGTCATTTTGCAGAGGCACTGTCCGTTTGTACAATTTTTCCTGAAATTCGAACACCAGAGGAACCTCGAATCGGTCAAACAGTGGAATCCAATATTGTTTGATTTGGGCACTAAATTCTGATGAAGAAGTGGGTGAGGCTGGATATGCCCGGGCTTGATATACGGGGAAAACGTGTGGACGATTTTTTCGTGACCTCAACATTTTTCTGAGCCAGCGAGTCTGATTGCCAAAAGCGCCCTCGATTCGACGTGGATTCAGGTAAAGGAAGCTGAGGTATTTCCCAAAGTCCAATACTTGTTTTTCCGACGAATGGGTTGGAGAAGTAAAGGACGCGTTTTTTCCTTGCGTGATTTCGGATCTCCGGGCAGCACCCACGGGGATGGAATGGCCACCGGGTACCACGACCGGAATGACGAGCCCATCCTCATCGACCAGGCCATTTTGAAAAGCATCAAACCATTCATGCCATTTCCAAATCAAATTTTCTTCTGTCTGATTATCGGGCCAGTTTCCGCTCCAAAGCAAGAATCGCGGTTTATATTGTCCCGCTAAACTGGTGACGCGTTCCATGCACATTTTGCCACCTTCAAAATCCTGATCCAGTTTATTGCCCCCGATAGCAAAAACGATGGGAGTTTGTTCGATATCTGAAGGCATGGTTTCAAAGTAATATGTCCGGTCAAATCCACCCAGCCTGAATGCATAGCGGGTGCCGGGGTTAAGCCCTGAAAGCTCCACACGGTAAATATTTTTTTCCGGAATCGGCAAGGTGATCCGATGACCTGATTGCGAACTCCAGACCGAATCCCGGGCTTGTTTGAAATGTATCACCGCATCCGAAACCCCCTCAGATTTCACATGCCAGTCGACGGTCATGGTGGTGGTCGGATCGGACTGCCAGGTCAACAGAAGTCCTTCCGGATTGTCCTGCCCACATAGAAAAGTTGGTGCCAGAGAACTGATGAATATTCCCGTCAATACAAACCTCATAAAGATCTTTACCAGTACCTTATTGCTCTTCATTTCTTATCGTCAATTCAATTCAAATGGTTGATTTTTTTCGGGTGTAAACGGTGAAATTTTTCATACCCCAGGGTTTGTCGGCTGCTTCATCGGTTTGGATCATGACATACGTTATCGGTTGGTTTACGTCTATGGAGAACGAATTTCGACCCTCTTTTCCACGAGCCTGACCGGAAAAATCCCAATTGATGCCATCCAGGGAGGTGGAAACGGTGTATGATCGGGGAAAATCCTCAGAATTGCAATCAAATTCAATCTCCGCCAGATGGATCGCCTCGGGAAATTGGATCTGGAACCAGGAGTCTTTTGACTGGTCATTATCTGTACGCCAACCTTTGTACGAAAACGCGTAGGACGGATCTTTCGTTGACCCCACACCCTGCCAGGCGGTGCTGCTGGCTGTAATCACCCATGAGTCCTTGTGCTCCAACACCTGGGGTACTTCGTTGCGCAACTCCTCAAATGTATAGGGCATCTGCCGATCTGCGGTTTTCTGACGTATTTCCCGGACAAATTCCGGATCGATCATTCTGGAACTGTTCCCAAAATCATTTCGGATGTACGAAACCACGGATGCGATGTATTCATCGTCGTGCGAATTCATGGGGATCATGAGACTTCCGTATTCGCGGCCGTCGATAGTCCCGGTCAGGCCATGGAGGAGAACCTTGACAGCGTATTCGGGATGTCCGTTGACCCTGACCGATCCCGAAAAAGCGGGGGCCAGAATATCTTCCCCATTGGGTCCGGTAGGTGTTCCCAGACCGTTGGGGCCATGACAAGTTGCGCAAAACGTAAGATAATTTTTCTTACCCTCTGCGAATAATTTTTGTTCCGGGGGTGAAAATTGGTTCGCCCGATCCAACCTGGCTTCCTCGATATTTTTTACCAATTGCCGACCGACGAGTTGTACCCCCTTCCGGTTGTCGGTCTCGATCAGCGATCGAAGGATGCTTTCCGTTTCAGGAATCTGAAGAATATGCATGGACTGCATGGCCTGGATGACCACTTCCACCTGACGATCTTCTGTGAGGTTTTTGTAATGATCCGCTAATTCAGTGTTCCCGTATTTGTACAATGTTTCACCGGCACGCAATGCCTGGTAGCGGATTTTGGGATTTGGATCACTGAGTAGTGTGGATATATCGTTGACCTTCAAACCCTTCAATCCTTCCAGTGTCCAAAGGGCATGGATCCGGGCCAGTTCATGGTCTGATTCGTGCAGTATTTCCCGGAGCTGTGGGATTACAGATCGGGCCTGGCGCAATATCAGGAGTTGCTGGGCTTTGTCCCGCCACCACCCGTTGGGATGATGCAAATGCCCAACCAGCTCTTCGTCGGTCTCGTCAAACATTCGGGGCTTTTTCGAATGGGGGGTGAAGTCCTTATGGGACAACCTCCAGATCCGGCCATTTCGGATGACGTCATCCATTTGGTACTGTAAAATCTTGGTTCGTAGGTAACTCCCTTCCTGGGTCCAATTCCCCTGCTGAATGATGCCCCGGTACATATCCACGATATACATCGTTCCGTCGGGAGCGGTTGCGATATCAACTGGTCGAAACAACGAGTCGGTCGACTGGATAAATTCGGATTCGTGGATGGCGTATGGATTTTGTAAATATGTCAGACCTTCCTTTTTAGTCGAAGTCACTTGTCGGACAATCCGGGCCACCGGTTCGCCATAAAAATATTCGCCGTACAAATTAGCAGGTAATCTGTCGCCACGAAACACGTCGTTCCCGGCGGCGCCTGTTACATTCGACAGCGATCCGTCCGGCTTCACTTCCCTCATTCCCGGTTCAAAATCCGCCATTTGGATCAGGCTGTACGGAGTTCGAAATCCGGGTTCGTACTGACCTTCGACCTGATAGTTTCCATAGACGATGGGAAATTGAAAATTGGCGGGTACCCCTCCTGCACCATCCTGCATCCAGATCAGACCGTAATCGTCCTGGGTCACGCCCCATTGACCCCAGGGTGTGCCGGAAGGTTCACGAAGGACGCCATCGGGGGTCCAGCGGATGCGGACAGGGTTGTAGGTGCTATACATCCAGTTGTCCAAAGCCCATGTCAAAAAACTGGTTTGGTGTTCGACGTTGCCCGACCGTCCCATCCCATCGGCAAAAAATTCTTTTGTATCCGCTTTTCCGTCCCCATCGGTGTCGGTGTATTTATACACCACATCCTGGTTGGACTCCATGGAAAGAATCGTATTGGGGCCAAAGGGGACCACAAACCGGGGAAAAATCAGGCTGTCGAGAAAAATTCCACCGGTTTCGTAAATGCCATCTCCATCGAGATCTTCCCATCGTGAGATGCAACTGACCGGTTGGAGCTCGTCCCTTGCATCAATATCCTGCATATAGGTTCTGAGTTCGAGAACGTACATCCGGCCGTTTCCGTCAAATTGGATGGCGGCGGGCTCGCTGATTTGGGGTTCGGTCAACACGGGCTCAATCCGGTATCCCGGCTGAAGGCGGAAGGACTTCATCTGTTCCACAGGGGATTGGGGCATGACCGGCGGCGACGGGGTCAGATCGATGCCTTTCCAGCGTGGAGAACTGGTGTCTGCATCTTCCGGAATCTGTATGGCTGGCCAGGGTGGTAGGTTCCGTGCAGGATCCAGTTTGTGCGAAGAGGCCGTAGCTGTTTCAGTCGTATTCTGGCAAGATGTCGTCATCACAAGCAGACAGATGGAAATCAGGAATAGTGAATGAACTGCTGACATCTTCTTGTACATTTAGATTTGACCGGATGGCTAATTTAGTTAAATATCAGAAATTACAAAATGGGGTGGTTTGTAAAAATGCCGGACGTGTTTTAAAGCCGCCTGGTTTGGAGATCCGGGAAGGAGGGTAGAAGGACGGGTGTACGGTTTGATTGCTGTGTAAAGTTGTGGCAGATTGAGCCCAACAAAAAACGCAATCACCTGATATCAGATGATTGCGTCGTAGGGCGTAGACCCACAAGGACTCGAACCTTGACTGACGGTACCAAAAACCGGAGTGCTACCATTACACCATGGGTCTATCCATCTTGCCTTAAGCGGTGCAAATTTAATACTAATATTTGAATAGAAAAAATTTAACCGTGGAATTTTTTGCCTTCCCCAGGCCTCGGGAAGCCGTAAATATTTTATGTCGAAAAATGCGACATTTCAATAAAAATAGGGATATTTGGAGGGGAAAAGACAGGAGAGAGTATGTTTGACCGGGCAATTGTACATATGGACTTGGATTCGTTCTTCGTTTCCGTGGAGCGATTGAGAGATTCTTCGCTCCACGGGAAGCCGCTGCTGATCGGAGGAATGAGTAGCCGCGGGGTGGTTGCTTCGTGCAGTTATGAAGCCCGCCGGTTTGGCGTTCATTCGGCCATGCCGATGAAGACAGCTCTCAGGCTTTGCCCCCAGGCCATTGTAATGCGTGGAGACATGGATGAATATTCCAAATACTCGAGACTGGTCACCGATGTAATCCGGGATGAGGCTCCCCTGTTTGAGAAATCGTCGATCGATGAATTTTACCTCGACATCAGCGGGATGGATCGGTATTTCGGCTGTTTTAAATGGACCCGGGAGCTTCGGCAGAAGATTATACGGGAGTCCGGCCTTCCGATTTCGTTTGGATTGTCGGTGAATAAGCTCGTTTCCAAGATCGGAACGGGGGAGGTCAAGCCCAATGGGGAAAATCGGGTGGACCGGGGCACAGAACGGGAATACATCGCACCGCTGTCGATTCGTAAGATTCCGGGAATCGGGAAAGAAACCTATAAGAAACTCAGTTTTATGGGGGTGCGACAGGTGCGCACGCTTCGGGAAGTTCCCATGCGGCTGTTGCAGCGAGAGTTTGGTCAGCACGGCCGGGAGCTCTGGAACAAAGCCAATGCCATCGACCCGTCGGAAGTGGTGCCGTATACCGAGCAAAAATCGATTTCCAAGGAACGGACATTTTCCGAAGATACGCTGGATATCGATTACATCCGACGCAAAATCATCGCTATGGTCGACGATCTGGCGTTTGAATTGCGCCAAAAAAGACAGTTGACCGGCCAGGTGACCATCAAGGTCCGGTACGCTGATTTCAATACCTATACCCGCCAGAAGAAGATCGCTTATACCGCCAACAACCGTGTACTGGTCGAGTATCTGTTGGAATTGTTCAACAAGCTCTACCAGCGCAGACAACTCATCCGGTTGATCGGCGTCAAGTTTGGTGGTCTGGTTCAGGGGAGCGATCAACTCTCCCTGTTTGACGATACGATCCGCGATATCCAGTTGCTCCAACAAATGGATCACATCCGCGAGCGTTTTGGCCCCGGAGCTATTCATCGGGCGTCTTCGCTGGAATAAATATTCA
>CALGAA010000177.1 GCA_937952445.1 uncultured Bacteroidota bacterium
GCGTGTCCATCCTCGGCACGTAATAGCCGCATATTGAATTGAAAGTCTACATTTCCTGCCATCAATTTGTCAAGACAAGATTTCATTTTCGATATGTCCTCATATTCGATATACCATCCCGAGGATGATTCAGTAATGATTTTGTGAACTTCTCCATCTTTCGGTCCTATCGCTATAATGGGGCGGGCGGCCCCCATGTAATCGAATAACTTACCTGTCAATATTCCTTTATTGTCTGAAACATTATCTACAACCATAAGAAGGGCATCAGATTGAAAAAGTCGTTGTACCAGCACAGAATGATCTACATATCCCTGTCTGAACACTTTGTCATCCAACCCGAGTTTTGTGACAAAGGAATCAAAACCCGGGGAAGTTTTTCCATAAATGTGAAATTGTATCCGCTCAAATTTTTCCCGATTTTCGGATAATATTTTTAGGAAGACGTGAGGAATACGGGTGTCAGATAAAAACCCAGCGTATGTTATGATTTTTTCAGAATGAGGAAAAAAAGGTTTCACTGAACTAAAATCAGCTGAATCAAACCCGTTATAAATAACCTCTGTATCGTGGCGATTTGCAATTCTGTCCAGATCTTTCTTTACATCATGGCTGATCGTAATTACCTTATCCGCACAGGTTAAAACCTTACCTTCCCATCTTTGATCTAGTTTTTGCGCGAGCGAAATACGGAATTCATCTTGGTAGTAAACGATTGAGCTCCAGGGATCTCTGAAATCAGCTACCCATGGTAAATTCGATTTTCGGGCGAGTCGTAAGGCTGTAAGTTGTAACGAATGCGGGGGCGAAGTGGAGAATATCACATCGATATTTTCATCTTTTAAGATCTGATTGCCTTTTCGAGTCGCGAATGGGATCCAACCCAGCCTGGCGTCTGGAATAAATAAATTAAACCTTATCCATTTGAAAATCTTCGGCAACAGTCCTGGTTTTTCATTTTTCAAAACATAGTTATCTATACTTGAATTGCTTTTTTGACCGCTCAAAGCCTTATAAATTTTAAATGGTTCAAGACTTCTGGTGGAAAAAACTTTCAGGTCAGGGTCAACATCTTGTATTAAGCTTTTATCATATGCGGGATATTCACCATCTTTTACCGTAAGTATGATCGGTTCCCAGCCAAATTCCGGAAGATATTTTGCGAATTTGAGAACACGTTGAACACCTGGTCCCCCTGCAGGCGGCCAGTAATACGTGATGATCAGAACCTTTTTTCTTTGTGATTTTTGAGTCATTTGCATCTGTTGTGCATTATAATTTCCAGTTGCAGCGCAAAAATGTCAAGACTTGCTTTTTTGGCTGGTGTCAAATAGATTGAGGACTTCTTCTGTAAACGAGGACCAACTGTATTTGTGTTTTTCTTCCCGCATGTTTTTCTGAAAAGTTTCCATTTTATCTTCCCGAAAATATTCCTTTAGATACTGTGCGATGACGCGCGGTTCCAAATCACTTACGTAACCGGTTTTCTGATGGTGTACCACTTCGCCTAATCCCCCTACGTCGGTAACCAGAATGGGACATTCAAAATGATAGGCCATTTGGGAAACTCCGCTTTGACTGGCCGTTTTGTACGTTTGAATGACCAGATCAGCCGCCGAAAAGTAATATTTGATGTCGCCCGTAGGAATAAATTGGTCCACGATCGTCACCCGGTTTGCCAATCCGAGTTCAGCGATGAGTTGGTCGTATTTTTCCCTGGGTTCATAAAATTCGCCAGCTACAATGAGGTGTATGGATGGGTCCTGAATCTCAGGAGAAGCAAGGGCTGTGAGGGTTAGATCCAACCCCTTGTAATCCCGGATTAAGCCGAAAAACAACAAATACCGTTTCTGTGGATCCAGACCCAGATGCGAGCGGGCTTCCCATTTGTCGACTTTTTGGCCCAGATTGTTGTTGATCGGGTGTGGATGCGAAGTTTTGGGTTTATCGGTAAATTGGTCCAGTTCCTTCAAGGTAGTCTGGGAAAGGGTGATAAACCCATCGAAAGCCGAGACAAAATACCGGGTCAGCGGACCATCGCCCAAGCGGTGTTCGTGGGGGATGACGTTGTCGCACATCGCTATGGTGATGATCTCTGGATTTAAAAATCGGGTAATGGTTCCCAGCGATGGGGCGAAGAAAGGCATCCAATACCGAACGATGACCAGATCGGGTTTCATACGGTTGATTCTTCGGGCGACCTGCCACCAATTCAATGGATTGAGGGTATGTATCAAACGTTCGATATGACATTTCGGTGGAATGTCCTCAGTTCTATATTGGCTTTTACCAGGAAATAAAAAATCGGGGTATTGTACTGTAAAGGTCACGAGCATGGCATCATGCCCATGGGCGTTGAATGTTTCACATAGCGATTCATTGGTGTCTGCAATTCCCCCGCGGTAGGGGTACGCTGGACCTATGATAATTATTTTCATCGACCGTGTATGTCTTTCTGAATTCGGTAATCACCACCCGATTCGATCCGGGAAAATTCCCACTCATTGGCAAAAACCGCAAGATAGCATTTTTCATATACATCCTCCGGCCCTGTTCTCGCGGTCAACTGCCATTTATCCTATCGGGTATACTCAAAAATCCTTCCTTTTGGCTGCCCGGATCAGTAGTAGTATCGGGACGATCGTCCAAAGGACCAATGTGCTCATCGAAGTTAAAAAACCGATGTGGGTGCCAAAAAATTGCTTAAATACTGCCCCTGTATATCCCAATAAGGCCGATATATCCAGTTTCAACAAGATCAATATGCGAGAGAGGTCAATGGGATTAAACAGAGTTGCAAGGAGCGAAAAATTGTCGAGTGGATACTGTTCAAAAGTGATTAAGGCGATCAGGAAGATGCCATCAAAAAGGACGGCCATAAATAGCCATAAGAGGATGGCATAACCAAAACCCTTGATTCGGTTTTCGTTGTTTATAGCTATATTGAAAGCCAAGGCGGTGAAGATAAAGGTGAGGAATGCACCGATCAGAATCAATAACCCGAATTGCCAAATGGCATCGCTACGGAAAAGCCCGTAGATGACGAAAGGGATGCCCAAACCCAGTGTGAGGCACATCGTCAGGGAACCTGCTACCCCGAGGTATTGTCCCAAAAAAATACGCGATCGACGGATTGGCTGGGCGAGTAACAATTCGGTGAATTCTTTCGAATTGTAGTAATACATGATGCCAAATATGGTGCCGATCAAAGGAACCAGTACCACTATAATGTTCATCATGGTGATCACTCCTTTGGATAAATCATGGTTGAGAAACAACAACCCAAAACCGAGAAGCAGATAAAAAATGAAATAAACGTAGCTCCATCGGCTCCGCATCAGGTCGTAAAAACTGTATTTCAAAATTTTAAGCATAAGTAGGGGTTTTGATTTCCGCAATCGTGGCAATGGCGTGTTCTACATCGTCCTGCCCGGTATGGGATTTGAGTTGTGCAATAGTGCCATGGAAGTAAATCACGCCCTCCAACAGGTAGATGATTTCGTCTGCGACATCTTCTACGAAACTCATAATATGGGAGGTGAGAAGTATGGTTTTGCCTCTTTCTTTTTCACGCCGGATTAATTTCTTCAATTTGATTAGTGAGGCGGGATCAAGTCCGGTGGTGGGCTCGTCCAGGATGAGTATGGGACTGTCAAACATAAAAGCCAGAATAATATTTGCTTTTTGCCGGGTGCCTCCTGATAAATGAGCCATTTTTTGGCCCATAAAAGGTTCGAGTCCAAATAGATGGATTAATTCATCCTCATCGGAAGGGGCTTCCCGCAAATCCTTGATCATTCGAATCAGCTCCCGGAGTTTGAGGTTTCCGGGGAATTGCGCGATTTGCGGCATATAGTTGATCGATTTGCGGTATTTCCAACTTTGACTCACCGGCAATCCGTTCACTTTTATTTCCCCTCTGTCCGGAATCGTCATACCCAGAATGCATTTGATCAGGGAGGTTTTTCCTGATCCATTGGGTCCCAGAATCGCATAAATACCCCCTTCGCCGACGGACAGGTCCAGCTTTTTTAATACGGAATTTCTTCCAAACTTTTTCTCTAATTGACGGACTTGTATCATGGTACTTTCTTCATTAAAGGTGATGGATCGACCAGGTGATCTGGCGTGAATGCGGGAGAAACTTTTTCCGAAAAATCCACGAGATCCATAAATAAACTGCGCAGTAAGATGATGCTTTCCGGAATTCGGTTGACGATGTATGAAAATAGATTGACCGGGCGATAGGGAACATCTCCGATGCCGTCCCGATCCAGATCGTAGCCGGTATATTTGCTCCAGT
Source organism: uncultured Bacteroidota bacterium (assembly GCA_937952445.1). GTDB lineage: Bacteria > Bacteroidota > Bacteroidia > Chitinophagales > Saprospiraceae > Membranihabitans. The sequence continues at coordinate 4,304 of CALGAA010000177.1, forward strand.
AGTTGGACACAAATACGTTGTCGTGCAACTTGCTGTTGTAGGACAGGTCGAAGGAATTGTGCAAAAAATTGTTTTGGGTAAATGTATTGGAGTAAATCGCACCTCTAATCTTCAAGGCCCAACCATTTTCCGCGAAATCATTTTCCGTGTAATTGATCCGGTTGGAACCTTCCACCTGGATACCAATGGTGTTTTTTATAAATTTATTCCCTTGAATATTCGCATCATATATTTCTTTGAGCAGCAATCCGTATGAGGACGGTCCCCAGTTTTGGGTAAAAGTGTTGGAGATCATATCGATATTTTTGGAAAACATGACTGCTACGCCGGCACCGTTTTGTTCGAAGGTGTTGTGTTCATACACGTCATGGTTGGAAAACATGAAATGGAGTCCATATCGGATATTGTGGTGGCTGTAATTGTTTCGAATGATGCTGCTATCCGCAAATTCAAAATAGATGCCATCTCTTGCTCCCTGAATTTCGTTGTTTTCAATTAATACGTGCTGAGCATACCATAGATGGATGCCATTTCCAGAGCCAAATTCATTGATTCCATTCCCCCGAAGTTGGTTATTTCGGATGGTCCCATTGTTGGATTTTTGCAAGTAAATCCCGAAAAAGAAATCTTCCACCAAAAGGTTTTGGAGGAGGAAATCCCGGCTTTGGATAATTCGAATGGCGGCGTGGTCCTTCGTGTAACTCGTTTCCACGTTCCGGATTGTGATTCCATCCAGGGTGACGCTGTCCGAGAGAATTTGTATGATTTCGCCTCTGTTTTCTCCATCGATAACTGGCTGACCCATTCCCCGTATATAAAGAGGTTTGTCGATGACGATGTTAAATTCAGGGTAAATGCCATGGTGGACCAATATCGTATCGTACGGCCTGGCCTGTTGAATCGCCTGCTGGACGGAAGTGATGGAGCAATCACTGCAGACGTTGATATTTCCGGGTCTGGCTGTGTTCCAGGATGCAATAACGAGCAGCAATGATAATACGGACCATTGCAAGTAGTGTGTTTTCATTTTTGCAAAGAATTTTTAGTGCGACATCACATTATTGTTTTGTTTGAATAAAGAGGTTATCTCGGTCCAGTCATGCATTTCACCTTCATGTTCCTGCAGGATTTTGGCCGCTGCTTCCCTGGATTGAAAACCCGAAAGGTTGGCCCCCATCGGGCTGGGAAGGGAAGGGCTGATAACATAGGTAGCATCGACAGCATCAACCCATTTTCCGGGTTGGGAAAAATCGGTGATCAGAATATGCGCAAAATCGGTTTTATCCTTCGAATCCAGGGCGTGAATCATGCATTCGATCGCATCAAATTTTTGAGTTCTTCCCTTATTCGTCACCAGTTGTGCGGCAAATTGGTTGTCCACGATGGTCATGTGGCAATAATCGCACATATCGGATCCGTAATTGATTTCATCAGGTCCGACCTGGCAACCTATTAGAATTAATGTGCTCATCAGCACGGTATGGAATATCGTTTTCATGGTTGTTGTTTTAATTCAGTACTTGATTCCCATTCTTTCTTCCCGATCCAAAAAGCGATCAGTGTCAGAAATATCCCCACGCCCATCACGTATGCTCCGGAAGCGGGCTTGGAATAGACGTCAAAATTGAGCATCTTTTGGTATCCCAGTAGCGGAGGTTTATAGGTCATAGGCGTCCCATCCGGGTGGGTCAACTTCATAATTGCATTGGGATCGAGGTTGGTCCCGTAGTCAGTGAGCCAAAGGTTGAAATCGTAAACCCCAAGTAGCCCCAAAACCGACATTACAACAAACCAACCGAGAAACCAATTGTGATTGATTTTACCCAGGAAGCCCAAAAGGCCGATTATGACTCCTGCGAGCACCATACCGGCTACTACCCGGGGGAATACCTCAAATTCCCACATTTCACCCGGTTTGGGCAGCGGGCGCATCCCGATGTAATGGTTGAGTCCATCGATGTTTTGCAAGTCAAACGGTTCATCTCCTTCGAGTTTGGATATGTGAATTTTCATGCCCAGCGGATCGGGGTACTGGGGTGCTCCAAGCACGATGGTCCACAGCGGAATGAAGAAAAGCCCGGCCAAAAGTAAAGAACCGGTAATCATTAAAATTCCTCCTTTTTTCATGGTGCAACGATTTTGGATGTTTAAAAATGGGTCAGGTCACTGAAGACACTGACCCATTGCAAAAATTGAAAACACTACTTTTCATCTTTGCTGCTATTCGCCGAGTGACCACGACAACGGTACATCGCTGTCAGCAGGGGACACGCGGACGAATCCTTGCATTTCCTGGTGTAGTGCGCTACAAAAATCGGTGCAGTAAAATGGCCAAATCCCCACCTTCTTCGGTTCCCAAACCAACGTTTCGGTTTGACCAGGCATGACGAGGAGTTCTGCATTTGTGGCTCCCATCATGGCAAATCCATGGGGCACATCAAAGTCTTGTTCGAGGTTGGTTACATGGAAATAAACCTTGTCCCCCACTTTTATGCCTTCGATATTGTCCGGATTCAGGTGACTGCGGATCATGGTCATATAGACCCGTACTTCGTTTCCATTTCTTTCGATGCGCACATCAGAATCCCGGGTGGTGGCATGGGGGTGTTCGTTTTCCGAGAGCAGAAAAATCTTCTTGGAATTGGGCTGAATCATCTCTGCCGGAATGATCGCAGCGTAGTGAGGTTCACCTATTGTGGGAAAATCAAGGAGCAATTCCATTTTATCACCGGTGATGTCATAAAGCTGGGCGGAATGGTTCATTTCGGGTCCGGTCGGGAGGTAGCGGTCTTTCGTGATTTTGTTCATAGCGACCATGTATTTCCCAAACGGTTTTTGTGAATTCCCACCGGGAATCGCCAGGTGTCCTACAGAATAATAAGTGGGCTGCCGATCCAGAATTTCCCAGGTGCCTACCTTCCATTTTACCACCTCAGAAGAGATAAAAAACGTGGTGTATGCGTTGCCTTTGTCGTCAAATTCGGTATGCAATGGACCCAGTCCGGGTTGTACAACTGTCCCACCCAGTACGTCTTCGAAATTGAGGATGGGAATTCCATACATTTCACCTGCAAATTTTTCCTGTTCAATCGCCTCGAGCATTTTGCTGAAGGAATGGACGGTCAGGTCTGCAGATAATTTTCCGTTCCCGACGATGTATTCTCCCGTGGGGTCCACATCACATCCGTGAGGCGATTTGGGTGTAGGCAGAAAATACACCAGTCCAGGTAGGGTAGAAGCGTCCAAAACTTTAATTTCATTTTTCACCGTAGAAGTAGCCGAATGGGTGGATTCATCGTAAATATTGTGGTAGTAGTCCGCATATTCGGTGGTGTAATCACCGCTTTGGATGTATTCTTCCGCTTTCTTCCAGTTAATGGCGGCGATGTAATCCTTGTCGTTTTGCGAAGCATTTACTTCCAGAAGCGTATGCGCTTCTTCGGTGTTGTACGAAGTGACAAAATACCATCCGTGGGATTTGCCTCTTCCGGGGTGGGCGAGATCGTAGTCAAAGCCCGGAACCCTGATTTGGAAGGAGAGATCCATTTCGCCGCTATTTTGATCGACGCTGAGGAAAGAAAAGCTCGCCCCAAAGTTACCTTTGCGATCTGCAATGGGCATGTCTTGTTGGGGGATTGGAACTCCAAATCGGGTTCCGGCGATGACGTATTCCGTATTTTCGGTGACGAAAGCCGAACTGTGGTTTCCAGCGCTATTTGGAATTTCAATGATTTCTGCTGTTTCGAAAGTCGTCAGATCGATCCGGGCAATTCTGGGCGTATTGTTGGCATTCATAAAGACCCATCTACCATCGAGTTCACCGTTGGTTTGGGAAATGTCGGGGTGGTGGGTATCGTCCCACGGGATAAATCCGAATGTAGTTTCCAGCATGGGCTTGGTTTCTTCGTTGTACCCATAGGCTTTTTCAGGATCCTGGGAGAAGACGGGGATTACCTTGAGCAGCCTGCCGGAGGGAAGTCCATATACGGACAATTGGCCACTGAAGCCACCGGATAGAAAACCATAGAATTCATCGTATTCACCGGGTGCGATATAGGTGCGGGTTGCGGCATTGGAGGATAAAGCTCCATTGGAACGTTGGTCGGGAGAACCGCAACCAGCCAGGGCTATAATCAAGATGGCGATCGCGGATAAGGTTAAAAGTGAAGGTTTCATTTGCGTATATTTTAAGGTGTTAGAGAGTTCTGAAGTACTCGAGTATCGCTCGTGCTTCTTCCTCACTGAGATTTTGGTTGGCCATCGGGGAACCGTTGAATTCCATGAGCAGATCTCTGGCCAGTGGATCCTCCTGGACCATGACATCAGGATTGAGAATCATGTTCATGACCCATTCAGGGCTTCTGCGATCCAGAATGCCTTTGGGAGCCGGACCGATAAATTTCGTGTCGGGTTTGTGGCAGGCACTGCACATCATGTCAAAAATCTCTTTTCCCTGGACGGCCAGTTTGCGATCGATTTCGGGGGCGAGATCGACGGAGGTCACCGGGCCCACACCTTTGTTCTCAAGGTCGATGCGTTCTGAAGCTTTGACCTGGGAAGCAGGAGGGGGACTGGTGGTTGAAGTGGTTTCGGTCGTTGTGGACTCGGTTTGGGTGCCTTCGTTACCACAGGACATCAAAAAGAAGAGCAAGAAGGGCAGGGCCCAGAATTGTAGCGTTCTCATATCGTATAGTGTTTTAAATTCGCCTGCAATTTAGATCATAAGTCACTGCAGGGATGTGACATATGTCATAAAAAGGATAAAAAGATCGGAATATCCTTAAATATGTATGTTAAAGTATTTTAACACCTCTGTATAGGGATAAAATTAGCGGGTTTCCGTTGGATGGAGGGGTGGTGAAGCCCATAATATTCTGTAGTTTTGACCCGGGTGAATTGCATTCTGGTGTTTTAGGTAAATGAAATTGAAAACGTGGGTCGTGGGGAGCGACATTTGGCCTGTTTATAACCTTTTCACTTGCCGTTTGATTAGGAGGACCGGGAAAGGACGGCGGATTTCAAATTACGCGTTCCACGTTTGTTGGAATTCCCGTGGTATTTTTATGTAAATTTTCAGACACTACAACAAATGCAGGGAGACAATTGACCACAGCGTGAGCATGGGTGGTTCCTCAATATTTTGACTTAGATTCAAATATTGGAAATGAAAAAATACAGATTATCGGTGATTATAACCCGTTCGTTGTAAATTATGACCGATTGTTACAATGTGTTGTATAGATAAATACGTGGTTATAGATTTGTAGAGATGATATGAAGCTCCTGTGCTTATTCAAACATCAGTAAAAGAAACGAGGTTCAAAATATGACTTAGAGTTAGATTGTAGGACCAGTGCCTGGACTTCAAAAGAAACAGCCGATAAACCCCGACTGATTCATTTAAGTGGGATTGCATCCACCAGGCGATCCCATTTTTTTTGTCCTTTGCCCTCACATAAAAGTTCCCATTCATAGAAATAGATTCTTCCGAATCAGTAAAGGCCGTAAACGGCGAGCTATCCCACCAGCTCCCCTCTTCACCGGCCTTGACAGAATCTCCAGAATCCAATTTGCTGTACGCTAAGCGAAATTTTAAACCAATTATTTAATTTTACAATGGGGGCACTATGGGGAAGGCTACAGCCCGATTCACAAGAATGTAAGATATATTGTAGCTTGGTCTCAGATCAAACCGCCATAATGTAAAAACAATGTGGTTAGAACAATGTCTGAAAGCAAATAAGTCCAACATTTTCGGAAGACTTTGCAGCTCTTTTCTGAATGATATGATCGAATTATCATCCAAAATTTCAACATGATATTGACCAGCCCAATGACTGCGAATAACAGAAGCCATGGGCCGGTGTAAGATATGGTGACTCTGGTGATAAAGAATGTGAGGGTAAGGAATCCAGTTACGGTGTTTGAATGCACCAGAAAAATTTCATTATGAAATGTCCTGTTTTCCTGCTTTTCAGTTGTCATTCCATTACTTCTAAAAGTATGAAAATGCCAATCTCCAATATGTTTTTGAAAAACAAGAATGTAACTGAGGAAATTTGTACAATTTTTAGTTCCTTGCTGCTATCACTAAAAATAGGCAGAACCAGATTCCAGGGATCGGTATAGGACATCACAACCCGGGTGATAGAATATACGGATAAAGATTTCCGATATCAGCTCTGAGTTTTTTTTCACATTGGAATTACCTTAATCAAATCCAATCTGTCAGATCGTGGAGTATGGACACAGCTGGGGCTGTGTTAGTCCCGGGGCTGGGCTGTGTTAATCGCAGAACGGGCTATGTTGAACCCGGGGGGCGGTATT
>CALGAA010000178.1 GCA_937952445.1 uncultured Bacteroidota bacterium
AAGCGAAGAACCAACTTACCCACACCGATAAAAACATTTCCGAAATTGGATTTGATCTCGGATTTAATGAAAAGGCGTACTTCACCAACGTTTTTAAAAAGCGCACCGGTCAAACGCCCACCGAATTTCGCGAAGAAATGAGATCTCTATTTTCCTGATTTTACAACCCTTCTTCCCAATTCTGATACCTCGACCTGAGGTTGGGATGGCATCTTTGCCGCTGGGAATTTCAACCTTCGTTGGCAACCTGATTTAATGTCTTTTTGCGTGGGATAGATCCCTGGGTGGTACGATTTGGGTCCCATCCGGACGGATAAAGTAGGGAAGTAACCTGAACAAACTACCCCCGACAAACCAGAAAATAAAAAAGTTATGGAAAAACAAACCAATCCTTTGTTGTGTGATCCCGAAACGGGCGTATGTGAAATGCCCTCGTCAGCATTTGATGAAACGATGCAAAAAACCGCACCACCAAAAGAGAAGTCCATAAAGGTACTTTATTTTACAGACCCAATTTGCTCTTCTTGCTGGGGGATTGAACCTCAATTGCGGAAGCTCAAGCTGGAGTACGGTCACGTCCTGGATATCGAATACCGGATGGGCGGCTTGCTACCCGATTGGTCTTATGATAGTGGGGGGATAAGTTCGCCTGCGGATGTTGCCCAACATTGGGATGAGGTGAGTAATCACTATGATATGCCCATCGATGGTAATGTCTGGTTAGAGGACCCACTGGACTCGTCGTATCCTCCTTCCATTGCATTTAAGGCTGCTCAGATTCAGGATGAAACCAAAGCGATCGATTTTCTTCGCGAACTTCGGGAAATGGTTTTTTTAAAAAAGAAAAACATTACGAAGTGGGAGAATATCGCGCAAGCCGCCCGGATTGTAGGGTTAGATGAAAAGCAATTAAGAATTGATTATGAAGGAAAAGGCAAAGCACTTTTTGAAGAGGATCTGCGGATAGCTCAGGAATGGGGTGTCAGGGGATTTCCGACCATGTTTTTTACGGATGGTGAGGGCAATACCGAAATGGTTTATGGAACTAAGCGATATCCATTTTATGAGATGGCTATTTTGAAGTTGAACCCGGAAGTCGAGAAAAAAGAATACAGTAAAAAGTGGGAGGTATTGTTTGAAAAGTACAAGACTTTGACGGCCAGGGAATTTTCTGAACTTTCCGGATCACCTCGCTCTGAAATCGAAAGCACACTCGACGAACTTTCCAGTCAGGGTGTATTGGAAAAAATGAACACCAGGAACGGCCCAATTTGGGGGATTAAAAATTGAGAATGTGAAATTTCCCGGTTGCGTGTTTTATTTGCGTAGGCCTTGTCCTGGAAAAAACACTGGATTGAGGTCGATTCAACGAAACATGGCTGAAAAGCAGAGCAGTGACGTAAAGGGCTGTTGATTCCATAAAAAAGGAGATCTTGTCTGCAAAATTACATTGCAGATTATAAATTAAACCAATGAAAACACTCTTAAACATTCTCGCAGAAAGCAGTTCCAAATTCGTCAATCTGGCTCGCATTGCCATTTTCATTGTTATGGCCTGGATTGGGGGGCTCAAAGCCTTTCAATATGAAGCAGATGGAATTGTGCCGTTTGTGGCGAACAGCCCGGTGATGTCCTTTTTTTATGCGAAGAAGGCTCCCGAGTATCAGAATTACAGGAATCCGGAAGGAAAAACGGTTCAGAAAAACATTGATTGGCACAAAGAAAATCGAACCTATATTTTCTCCTATGGGCTGGGAACCGTTATTGTGATCATAGGTACGCTGACGCTGTTGGGTATTTGGTACCCCAGAATAGGGTTAATTGGTGGATTGCTGACTTTTGGAATGTCGATTGTCACCCTTTCGTTTTTGATCACTACACCGGAAGTGTATGTTCCCAATCTGGGAGGAGATTTTCCGACCCCACATTACGGGTTTCCCTATCTGTCTGGTGCTGGCCGGCTGGTACTGAAAGACATCATTATGCTCGCCGCAGGACTGATTTGTGCTTCGGATTGCGCCGGGAGAATATTAAAGGCATCATATGCAAATCCGGTAAATAGCCATTAAACCGGAATTTTTATTCGATATCACAATATTTCAAGAATGGGGTATCATTTTATTTCGAACTCGTTTTGAGTTCTTAATAAAGGGTGTGTTTGTAACCCCTGAGAACTGAACGTTCACCAGGGGTTACTTTTTTAATCTGCATACAACTACTTCAGAACTCACAAAATATAAGGGTATCATTTTCGATGGGTTGGAGCCAATCGCTGGTATACCATCGTCCTTTCAGGACTCTCACAGTTCACCTATTATCCACGACATAAATTCATATTTGTGTGGGCAAATCAAATTATATTTGTACGTTATACTATTTGCACTTATATTATTGTGTGAAGTTTGCCCATGGATATTCTCTTGTTGAGTAGAACGGATCATTTAATAAC
>CALGAA010000179.1 GCA_937952445.1 uncultured Bacteroidota bacterium
AATCGAGGGCAGCGGTAGCCATGGTCCGTACACCCGTTCGGATCGAAGGTTCCGGAACAGGAGCATATAACGGGGAATGCAACGATGGCAGTTCAGGTCCCCCCTTCCGGGCTTCCTCTACACGCTCCGGATCCACTGTTCCCAGCCAATACAGGCATATGGGTACTTTGTGATCCTGAATTCCGTACCGGCTAAAATCCTCGCCAAATGTATATTTGGGCATCTCCTGAACATTCTCCGTCCCCAGCTCTTTTTGGAAAACCCCCACCAATTTTTCCGTCAATTCCGGGTCGTTATCCGTCGTAGGGGTAAATGGATCCCGAATCCGTATCACCGGCAACTTTTCCTCAGAAAGCCCAGCCGCCATACCCAGATGTCGACATCGCCGTTTGATCCCTTCTATAATCTGATCCCGGACTTCATTGGAATAAGATCTGACGGTTAACTGCAAATGAACCTTATCCGGTATGACGTTGTGCACCGTTCCGCCATGGATCGATCCCACTGTCATTACCGCCGGTTCCTGGGGATTGATCTCCCGGCTTACGATGGTTTGGAAGGATTCGATCAACTGAGCACTCAATACAACCGGATCTCTGGTAGTGTGAGGTGCAGCGCCATGACCACCTTCACCAAACACCTCGATATCGATCATGTCAACACTGGCCAGCAAAGGACCACTTCTGTACCCCACTTTCCCGGCTTCCAGATATGGATTGCAGTGCAGGGCCAGGGCATAATCCGGTTTGGGCACCTTTTCATACAATCCATTTTGGAAGAACAGATGAGCCCCCACACCCGTCTCTTCAGCTGATTGAGCGACCATCACCAGCGTTCCTTGCCACTGATCTTTCAACTGAATCAGGGTCCGGGCGGTACCGACAAAAACGGTCATATGCATATCGTGTCCACAAGCGTGCATCACGTTTACCTCCTCCCCCGCCGCATTGGTTCCCGTCGCCTGACTGGCATATGACAAACCCGTGTTTTCCCTGACTGGCAAAGCATCCATATCCGTCCGGATTAAAATGACCGGACCGGGGCCATTTCGAAAAACCCCCGCCAGGTTATAGGCTCCCATTTTTTCCTGAACTTCAAAACCGAGATCAATCAATTGATCTGCCAGTAACCGGGCTGTATTTTCTTCCTGCAAGGATAATTCAGGTTGCTGATGCAATCGTTCATAGAGGGTCTGCAATTCGGGATATATGTGGTCGAGATATTCCTGGACCGATGAATTGGACTGTGCCAGTAGGACAGGTAATTGGAAAAATAGCCAGACACAGGTGGCGAACAGGGTAAGGGGGTAAGGTTTTGTCATATGGTCTTACTATTTGTAGATCATGAATGCAATTGGTGGTTGCTACGTCAACTTTATTTTAATTATTTATGCTTTGCAGCCTTTGACTTTAGCGAATTCTATGGATGGATCGTCTCAAAAACTGCCCCGGCCTACCTGTCATTACTCATTCAATAGGGAAATCATCACCGGCCAATGCTCATTCGAACCTACCAACCTTAATACGGGAAGGATCCGCGGCCCCTCCCTTAAATTTCTAATCTTCTCTGACAAAATATATTTCCTGTCCTCAGTCCATATTTTACCTCGATAATAACTTCCTCATTCTACGTTCCTCCCATGAGGTTTGTCACCCACTTTAAAATCCAGGACCTTTACGTTTGGTCCTTTTCCTCCTGGTTTTTCATCCAATACGGGGTTGTGTCGGATTCGTGGCTCGCCCCAATAATTTCGCCGTACAATTTCGGTCTTCTTGCATTGCGATAACGGTATCCTCCGGCTTTTTGTAATTTATCCCGGGTAATCGATGCTGTGGCAATGTCTGCTTCAAAAGAATTGGTCTCCGCCAGAAGTTCACCATATGGATCCAAAATCATCGCATTTCCTCCTTTCAGGTGACTTCCATCGTACCCGATCGGGTTGGAAAAAGCATAGTACACGCCATTATCGTATGCCCGGGCAGGCAGCCAACGCATCAACCATCCTCGATGTTTTGGGCCCCTGAATTCTTCTCGCAGAGCTTCCGGATTTTCATCTCGTTCTTCCCACAATTTGTGATCGACGAATCCCCTGCCAGGCATTGAAGAAGGGGTACATCCGGTCACATGTGGTGCAAAAATTATTTCAGCGCCCAACAAGGTCGTGGCACGTACATTTTCGATAACGTTGTTGTCATAACAAATCAAAATGCCGGCCGTCCACCCGTGGAGATCAAATGTGGTAAACTCATCCCCCGCAGACAGATATTGACTGATAAAAGGATGCAATTTGCGGTGTCGGGCAATCAGACCATCCGCATTGAGGGCCACATAAGAATTGTAAAAATGTCCGGAATCTTCTTCCAGAATACCGGCAAGCACAGTAATATCGTGTTCTTTCGCCAACTCGATCAACCGCTGCGTGGTCCGCCCATCCGGAATCGGTTCCGCCAACCTGGCAATCTGATCTTTGGTCAGATTTTGAAGGTAGGTGTATCCTGTGGTACATAATTCATGAAAGCTGATAACTTGAGCCCCTTCTGATTTGGCCTCCGCGATCAAATCTTCCATAATCGTCAAATTGACATTCTTTTCTCCGTCTTTCGGTTCAAACTGAGCAACCGATAATCTGAGCGTATCCATTCCCGAATTTTGCGTTATAAAAGTAAACTAAATTACCATTAAATTTTCATCCGGTAAAGTATCCGGCGTCTATAAATGGAACGATCCAGCCTGGCATAAAATATAAACCCCCGAACAAATTAATTCCTGTTCAGGGGTTTATGCGTCCAGATCCTAAATTTATTTTATCAGTTCAATTTCGCATCCAGGGTAATCTCGCAATCGAGAACCTTGGATACTGGGCAACCTTCTTTGGCTTTCCCGGTCAGTTCTTCAAATTTGTCCGAACTAATGTTATCGATTTTTGCTTTCAGTTCGAGATGACTGCTGGTAATTTTGGCACCACCATCTCCGACGGTTATCGTAACAGTGGCCTTGGTGGTTAACTCTTCAGGCGGAAATCCGGCTTCACTGAGCATCTTGGACAAAGCCATATTAAAGCAGCCGGAATGTGCAGCTGCTATTAATTCTTCCGGATTGGTCCCATTTTTACCTTCTTCATCTGAAAAACGTCCCGAAAAGGAATAAGCAGTGTCGCTAAGCGTACCGCTCTGGCTGGTCAATACTCCACTGCCAGATTTTACATCCCCTTTCCAAATACTAGTTGCATGTCGTTTCATATTTATTTCAATTTTTTTAACAAGTCATCGGTGTAATAAAACCCAAAGCAAAGAAAATTGTTGCCCATATTCGCCACATTCCCAGGATTATTCATACACTACTTTTCGTAAAAATTGCAGAGTAATGCCGATTTCCAGGCTTATATTCCGGATTTCCTGTTCCGGTAACGAGTACCTGTTTCCGGAGGGTGTAGCCAGTTCCTGAGGGGGTATGTATACCTGTTGTGAAAGATCCGGGCTAAAAGTAATGTGAAGCATCGGCCGGAAAAATTCATTGGATACCAACCGAATACCACCTCCGGCACTGACCCCATAATTCCATTTGCGAACCCCGTTGGTATTCAGGTACGATATGTCACCGAACTCTGTTCCATAGGTATAGGAACCCCGGATACCGAATGAATAAAACCATTCGAAGGAATCGTTGAGATCGTAGTATTTTTTGACTCCCGCAACCAGTTCAGCATTTTTGAATACGATTCTGGAATACCCGCCTCGGACGACACGCCCGGAGATGGGGCTGACGTAATCATTAAACCGCAATCCACGCCCTTTAGGATTGATTCCAGCATTCAGAAAAAAAGACGACCCTTCTCCATAGGACTCAAGGTGCCCCATCAAATGCAAAGCCAATAAAGGATTGGATTGCTGGTAACCACTCCACTGCTGAAACGCAATAGTAGGCCCGGCTTTCACACCGAAATACATCGATTGAGATATTCCTGCGGACGCCAGGACGCCCCACAGCAAAGGGATGAGAAATGTAATCCTCCGATTTCGTGTCATCGGACAATTTTTAATTCCTGATCAATACTGATTTGGTCAGATAAAAGTTGGTTATGGTGCCGTAAAGAATCAACCGATACACCAAATTTACGACTGATGCTATACAGCGTATCGCCTTTGACTACCCGGTAAGTTTGAACCGACTGCTTTACAGTTACGGACTTTTCCTCCGGCTCAATATTGACGTCCGGAACGGAAGATTCGTTCAGGAATAAAATATCTTTTTTGTCAAAATCCACCGTTTGGGTTTGTTCCCGGGCCATGGACACACTTGCGTTCGGGGAGTTCTTTGTGTCAATGTCGAGGTTTGCCTGGGTATTCTCCCCGGAATGGTTCAAATTTTCGTCCGGCCTGGTGGTTTTTTCGTCCGGCGCGACATCGGGAGTTCCACCAGTCGGTAAAATATTAGCATCCAGCTCATCAGCCAGGGTGGGTTTCGTGACCTGATTGGTTTCAACGATTTCCACATCGTCATAGGTCAATGGAATTTTATCCCCGCGGGCTGAACGGCCCCGAAGGACTATTTTCTGACCCGGCAATGGAATCATATCCGCATCGATTTTATTTTTTCGTTCCAGCGTAGAAAGCCGAATACCATACAATTGGGAGATTCTACGGAGATCTTCGCCCTCTTTTACGATGTGATATTTTTGCTCACCTCGGTACCATATTCGCTTTTTCTCGAGAAAAACATACATACCCTGATTCAGGTAATCATCCAGGCCGAGATCGTTATCGTTGTACTGGAGTATTTTTTGTGGAGGCAAATCATATTTCCGGGCCAATTGCTCCATGGTTTGTCCTTCAAGAACCTTAACCGCTGTACGATCGTTGATCACCACTTGTTGTTCACGATTGGGTCTCATCTGAGACTCTTCCTTTGAAACGAGAGCGTTATCCGATTTTTTTTCCAGCTTTTCCATTTGATTGATTTCCCTCGCTTCGACCACTACATCAGCGGGATTGACAAACTTCACATTGGAATTTTCATAATAGTCGAACGTGTACAAAGCGTACTTTTCGATCAAATGGATTAAAAGATTGGCATAAGCCGGATTGGTGGCATAGCCTGCCTTACTCAGGCCCCAGGCCCATGATTTGTAATCCGTACGTTCGATTTCAAATAAAGGCCCGTATCGGTAGGTCTTTTGTGGATCAAGTAAAAACTGTGAATGCGCCCGAAAGGAATCCTCGGCGTCCTTAAATACACGGAAACAGGATTTGATCAAACGACCTTTTTTATCCCGGTCGTCGTCTTTTTTGTAATAGGTTGGCCCCGTCCAAACCCCACCGCATTTTATTCCAAAATGATTATTAGCTTCGGTGGCCAAATCACTCAATCCGGCATTGGATTCCAGGATAGCCTGTGCCATTTTGATGCTGGCGGGGATGCCGTATTTTTGCATTTCCTCCACCGCAATGAATTTGTACAAATCGATGTACTCGATGACCTCCTCACGGGTGATCGAATACGCGGACACAACACCAAGTAATAAAATTGAGGTTATAAAAATTCGCATAATTTCTTTTATTTCACTGGAGTTTTATTACCAATACTATGCCAAACCAACCAAAAATTCCAAACTTATATGATAATTTTTATTAATATATGTTTTCCTTAGCACCGTTAAAGTACGTATATTTTTGGAAATAAAAAGCTCCTTTTTCAGATTATATATTAGACGGTTATAAGCTCCTTTGATGAAACGAAAAAAATTTATGGGTCATATACCATTATATCGAATATTGAGAGGCGGTAACGGTATTTCACATTTTTTGACAAATCACCGTAACGAAACCGCACTCCGGACATTTTTTCCGGTGGGTGTATTTGTGATCGGAATTATTTTCCTTTTGGGCTGCCAGGCTGCTGACCATGACGATTCCACTTCTCCTCCAACCCGGGATTCCCTCTTACATCTCAGCGATAAAATAAAAAACAATCCAAAATCGGACCAGGCTTTTTTGGATCGGGCACAATACTATTATCACAACAGATCCTATGATGCAGCGCTGAAAGACCTGGAAGCCGCTCTGGATCTGGATAGCACCCGGATGGAAACCTACATTCTCAAAAGTCAGGTGGAAATGGATTATTTCAGGTCGTTGGAGTCACTCCGAACCCTGGAAAAGGCCGAACGATTATGGCCTGAGTCACTGCTCGTCAAGGAGAATCTGGCTCAAACCCTTCTGATTCTTAAACAATACGATAAAGCCGAAGCAAAAGCAGTCGAGGCGCTGGAACTCAACCCCGGGGCAGCCCGGCCGTACCTGTATCTGGGTTTGATCGCCAGGGATAAACAAGATTCAACCCTTGCCATGGAATACCTTCATCAGGCCGTTCAAAACGATGCCGACCTGCTGGATGCCTGGGTAGAATTGGCCCGGATCCAAATGGAAGAAAACCCCCGGGAAGCGGCTCCCTATTTTGAAAGTGCGCTCCAAATCGCACCGGATGAAATTTTGATTTGGCATGCCTATGCGATGTTCTGGGAACGTCAGGACAGTCTTGAACGAGCCATAGATACCTACGATCACATGGTTGGGCTGGACCCGGATTATCACGAAGCTTATTACAATCAGGCCTTAATCCTGATGGATCAGGATTCATTTCACAGGGCACTTCCATTATGGGATCAATATATTATCCTTCAACCAGAATCCGCCCGTGGGTATTTTTATCGTGGAATTTGCTTCGAACTAACTGAAAATTTTTCAAATGCTCACAGGGATTACCGCAAAGCCAAAGATCTCGATTCTGGATTGCCCAATATCGATCAGGCCCTTGAAAGCATGGAGAAAAAGATGGCCCGGGGAGCAAACTAAATCCGGTGGAAGGAATAGAACGGATGCAGATCGAACGACGGAACGGATCGTGTCATTGGGATTAATGAATTATATTTGCCAGCAGATTAAATGAATAAAACCCTACAGATACTCCTGATAATGCCCCTGTTCTGGCTTTTCACCGGTTCAGGAGGGTCGGTCGCGCAGGCTCAGTCCGGAGAACTGCAACTAAATCTCCTGCTGGAGACCGGTCAGGTTCTCGAATGGTCACAGGTGTACCAGATCGTGATCGCCGAACAAATCCCGGCCAAAATCACCCTCGGGAAATTACAAGGAGAAAATACGGTGGTGGGTATATTCGGTATTGAAGGCCTGGATAACAGATTAATCCTTCACGGCATATACAAGGACCAGACCGTAAGTCTTCACGAATGGGTGGATAATAATATTCGATCCGGTTCATTGGAGCTTACGATAAGTCAAAACGATTTAAGGGGCTACTGGTACAATCAGGATAAAACCTATCGTCTGTCGATTCACAGTAAACAACTACGACTTCCCCGGGAAATTCGTCAATACCAAAACGGAAAGGCGGTGTTTCACACCCAATACAGCCAGGACGAAGAAATATTGATCAGCCCACCTCAAGTAGATCCAAAAAACTGGAACACCAGAACGACCAAAAACGGCCGGTGTATCCACCTCGCGGTCGATGATGGGAAAGAAGAATTTTGTCGGACAGCCCACCTGGATCTGTATCCTTACAACCGGGTTGACCTGGTTCGTCTGCTGTATGGCCTGGTTCCTCAGATTCCGCACGATGAAGTTTTTAATCGACAGATTTCTGACTGGCTTGATCAATGGGCACAAGAAATTTTTCAGGAACCCGACATCGATTTCGAAGACCATCGATGGAGCCACAATCAATCCATTTGGTTTACACCCGATTTCATCACGGAAGATTTGGTCAGTGGCTTGCTGTCGATCCAATTTATCGGCAATCAATTCATCCATTCCCACTCGGTGATTTATGATCGGAACAAAAACCAGTTCTACACACCGCAGGACTTTTTTCGAAGCCACACCGCCTGGGGCGATCAGTTTCAGGAATTGGCACGGGAATCGATATACGCAGCTCATGCCGAAACCATCGATGTTTTTCCCGAAGTCATGGAACGAATTCGATTCCATATGACCTTAAATCCTCAGGGGATATTAATCTCAACGGACTACACGCCCTATTTTGGCCGACTCGAAGTTCAATTAAAATACGCTGATTACAGAGATGATTTGCAAAGATTTGCGCCATTTCGAAAACTAATAAATCAATGATTCGGTACGCCATACATACAATGTGGAAAAAAATTCGAAAGCTGGCTACATTCACTTCTGCACCATTTTCCCTGTCCGCATCCAGACAGTTCATTCTCCTGATTCTTTTGGGATGGGGAAGTTCTGGTTTTCTATACAGTCAGGAAGTCGAAGTCGAAGTCAGTTACGACACGATATATGTTGGAAATATTCTGGGGGTGAGATATACGATGAGTAATTGGCAAGCGGATATGGATCAACCTGACTTTGGAGATTTTGAAGCGGTCGGTGGTCCCCAGATTTCATCTTCCATGTCGATCCGGGGAGGTCAACGGTCCAGCTCCAAAACCGTGACGATGTTCCTTCGCCCACCGGATCGCCCCGGGCCCTATACCTTACCACCTGTCTTATTTAAAGGTGAAAACAAAGAAGCGCAAACAAAAGAAATTATCGTGTGGGTGCTGGAAAATCCGGATGGAATTCGCCAGGAACCTGCATTTGAACGTAAACCGCCGAGAGCTTATGACCGGCAATATCAGCGATCTGAACCTCCAAGGGGGAAACGACAAAGGTTTTGAGCCGAACGAACCTGGAACAAGTGCGCCGGTCACTGAATTCGTGACACATCTGACGGATACGTTTTCACCGTATCGTCATCACCGAAATCCATGCCTGGCTTATCACATCACTTACTTCCCGGCACCCTGCAAACATAGAACCCCCGAAAAATCCGCGAACACATGAAATGATGTATCTTCGCAGCCGACAAGTGCAATAAAACCCGAATGGATGTTTCAGAGTGGGGACAGAACCGACTTTCCTGCTGGAAAATTGACCGAGGGTTTTGGTCGGACATAAACATAATTTCATGCAGCGAAGATATATCTGGATTTCAGAAATCGTCTGGTGGTTAGCATCTTTTCTGCTGGCTGTTGCCATAATCTGGCCATACTATCCTGCGCTCATCGTAGATGTCCCGTTTTTAATCCCCAACATTATCCTGGTCGTCATAGCGGTCCAGGGCATCAGACTCACCTTTTTATTGCCACAGTCCATTTTCGGGCAAAGTCAATGGCTCATATTTCCCCTGACATTTACCTTTATTCCGGTCTGTATGTACGCGATCAAACAATACAGCATCATGAATCAGTTTTTCACGACCTCCGCCAGCTGGATGCATTCCTTCTCCTATCTGTTGACGCTGACGGAAAAAAGTGAAATCGCTGCCTACATCCGAACAGAATTTACCTGGTGTGCGGTGGCTGCATTTATGGCGGGGATTTCGGTGTCAGGCCGGATGATACTCGCATCGTGGCGAATATTGGGAAAAAAAGAGCGGATTTGAATCCGGATGTCATAAAAAAAGCCATTTCACCTGTTCGCGAAATGGCTCATTTGGCATGAAAAGATTATTCTTTGCGTCCCTACTCTTCGAGCTTGAAATGAACTTTCAGATGGAAGACGCGGTTCACATCCAGATCTTCAATGTTGATCTTGTGGTAGTTCATCCGTTCTTTGATGAACTGGTCCAGTTCTTTGGTTCGGGCATCGGTTTTTAATACGACTACCTGATCATCGGCGGTCACGAAAAATGATATGCGGACTTTTTCATTGACGGCGGCATCGATGTCCGGATCGACGAGCATTTTCGTCACGGCATTTCGAAGGTGCACGTTGGGATCGATGGGTTTGGAAAATGAAGCCTGGCTGATGATCAGGACGAAAAGGACGGTTAAGGTGAAGGTTTTGAAGATTTTCATAGCTGGTAATTTTAAGGTATTATAAGATAGAGTTGTTTTTATTTTAATGTACTCGATTGAGATAATTCGCTGCTGAGACGGTCAACTTTGCCGTTTTGTTTCACCCGCCCCTGTTAAACTGGTGAACGATGGGAAAATTTGGACGAAAATTCAATATAAATCGATGAAACGGGCTGAGAAGGGGGTGGCAAAAACCTGTTTCCTCCCTGGATTCCAACGACCGGGACTGGCCGAAAGCCATGCGGCACAACGAGCGACAAATCGCATAAACAAAAAAAAAGCCATTTCACTCGTTCGTAAAATGGCCTCTTGGCATGAAAAGATTATTTTAAATTCTTACTTCCCCAACTGAAAATGAACCTTCAGATGGAACACCCGATTGACTTCCAGATCGTCCACATCGATGGTGTGGTAATTCATTCGGGATTTGATGTATCGATCCAATCGTTCGGTACGGGCATCTGTTTTGAGAACGACCAGTTGTTGATCTGCTGTCACGAAGAATGAGATCCGGACGGTTTCATCCAGACGATCATCGATCTGAGGATTTAAGAGCAATTTGGTGACAGCGTTTCGCAAATCAGCATTAGGATCTTCTAATGATGTGGAAAAAGACGCCTGACTGGATAGGATGACGACTAAAATCGCCATTGCAAAGGTTTTGAAATGTTTCATAGCTGTTCGTTTTGGTAATTACGTAAAATATTTCGTTTTATTCTGGCATTGTTGGCGTTAAATTTTCTATTTCTAATAATTCAGGTCTAATTATTGAGATTGTCTATCTTAGACGGACAAGTATATGGATTTGTTGCATCATAATATTGTCTAATAGTTAAATTCGACCAGATTTTGGACGAAAGGCGAAAATCTGTCGATCAATTAATTTTCATATCAGCCAATTCATTTTCTTCCCACCCACGGTTGCAACCGGGAGTCCCAGGCAGGGGATAAATCAAAAGATCTTGCGGAATTAATAGATGGTTGTTTTATCTTCATCCCACGAAGACGAATTATAGATCAACTGTTAAGAATGAACAAGCTGGAATCGGACCACGACGAACCTTTTTACAACAACTGGGTGTCTATCAACGAATTACCCCGGGCATCCGATTTGGAATTCACACCGGTAGACCCGGAATACCTGTATGTACGATTAAGCAACGTATTGATCATGACGATCATCGGAGGATTGCTTCTGACGGTGTTCATTCTTTTCTCCGCCATGTCATTTATATATAAAATGTATATCCTCGTTGGCTTCGTTTTGTTGATGCTGCTATGGGCTTTACTGGTCTATCTGGAATTTAAAATCCGGGGTTACGCCATTCGAAGTCAGGACATCGTTTACCGGAGCGGTTTAATTTTCCGGCAGAGGCAGTATCTTCCTTTTCGCAGAGTTCAGCATTGTAAAATCACGGAAGGTTTGATCGAACGGTTGTTCAATTTTTCTACAGTGGTGGTGTCGGCCGCCGGTGATGACATCGTGATTCATGGTCTACGACCGGACGAAGCACAAAATTTACAGCAATTCATCAATGAAAAAGTCGATGCGCTGACGAAAGAAATGCACTATGGAAAAAGGTAATTGGTATTCGCTTGCCCCGCCGGCTATGCTCATTACCATACTGAGTGCCCTTCGCAGTTATGCCTTGATCGTGATATATTTTGCATACCGCACTTATCAACGCTTCGATAGCCTTTCCATTTTCAATAGCTTTGATCTGTTTATCGATTTTTTGATCAGTATTTTGCCGGCTATTCTGGTGATTATCTCCGGAATAATGGACTACCGCCGATTTCGATATTTGCTCGGTGAGGAACAGCTCCATATTCATAGTGGGTGGCTACGCCGGGAAAAAAAGACCATTCCGGTAGATAAAATTCAATCGGTCCAAATTGAGCAAAACTGGCTTTACCAAATGTTGAATGTGTACCTGGTCAAAATCGATACGATTGGGGAGGACAAACTGGAAGTGGAAATCGGCGGGGTATGGGAACAGGACGCGATTGATCTCAAAAGCAAGATCCAAACGATTAAAAAACGAACCGAGGATGAACACCGGATGGCAGAACCTACCGAAGTTGATGCGGGAATAGAATATAATTATGCACTGCCCAACCGGCTGATTTCAAGGTATGCGATTACAGAAAATATGCTATGGTTTTTGCTTCCACTGGCGTTGTCGATAATCTTATTATATCGTATATACAACAGTGCTGATGCAGGTCAACTTACCTGGCAACTCCTGATTGATCTTGTTTTTGGCAATCTGGATCCTACAGGCAGCTCATTGGAACCTGAAGATTTTTCGAGCAGCTATTTTATCCTTTACGGATTGTTGCTGGCGACCTTTTCGAGTGGAATGTTCTTTTTCAATAAGGTTTTTGGTCTATTCAATTATAGTATGGATTTCCAAAACCATGAAATTCAAATACGCCGGGGCCTCATCAATAAATTTGAGACCATAGTTCCCCAGCGAAAAATTCAATTCACCACCTGGTACACCAATTTTATCCGTAGGAAACTGGGCATTTTTACGCTGTCCTACAAATATGCAGGCGGACGGAAAACGCTCGGTGCCAATGCCATCGTGCCTTTTTTTGAGGAGGACATCGTCGATGAGTTGATTCAGCCCTATATTTATGTCAACCCCGAAGAGCACTGCCATACCATCACGATAAGTCCGGTATACGTATGGCGTAATTACTTTCTCGTGAAACTCCCGTTATCGATCGTCATCATTTCCATTTGTTATTGGATTCAGGAATGGGTTTTCTATTTGTCTTTTGGTGTGTTGATTTATTTCTGGATATACAACACCCTGTATCAACGCAATTTCAGAATGCATTTGTACGAGGATTATTTCCTGAAAGTTCAAGGAGTCTGGGGGCGTCGTCATACCCTGGTTTTATGGGAAAAACTTCAGAAAACCGAAATTCGCCAGTCGCCCTATCAACGGCGAAAAGGCCTGGCAAACCTCAGTCTTCACACCGCTGCATCCAATATTTCGATTCCGTATATCAATTTAAAAACCAGTGAGGATATCGTGGATTATGGTTTGTATCGAACGGAGCGGAGCAAAGTATTTTTATTCTAATAAAACACATCGCCATTCCATAGATTTTGA
>CALGAA010000180.1 GCA_937952445.1 uncultured Bacteroidota bacterium
CTGGGCTTGACGGCCACCTTGATCCGGGAGGATGGTATGCGTCTGCTCGAATTTGTGGCTCTGTACGGGTTGATCCTGATGCCAATGGGAGCCATCATCTTTGCGGACTTTTATTTTTATCCCAGGGTAGGATTGATATCAGAATGGGCGCTCCACGATAAGGTGCCTTTCAACCGTGCGGCGGGCTGGACCTGGTTGCTGACGCTTGGCCTATGCCTGGCTATGTCCGTATTCCTGGGCTGGGAAATTTATTTTCTGGGACTTCCGGGCTGGTTCGTGGCTGTGGGTTTGTATCTGGCTCTTGGGAAATGGATGCAGTCCAACCGGCTGGCTATGACCTGCTTTGTTTAATTGGACCTTCAAATGCAAAATGCATATGCAAGCAAAAAATACATTAACTGTGCTGTGGGTACTCGCTGGATTGGGCCTGATTCTGACCGTATTGCCCTCTATTTTGGTTTTTATCGGTTCGATCACATTCGATCGCCATCTGACCCTGATGACCATCGGAATGGTGCTGTGGTTTGGCGCGCGGGTTATGATCCAGTCGATCGAAAACCGGAGAGAAACCGACCCGTGAAAATCACCTTTTTTTGGCCAAATGTAGAGGAGAGGATAATGGGACAGAGATGACTTTAACATCCGTTCCAGCCAAAAATTTTACCCTTTCGTAATAATTTTCTAATTTTCCGTTAACGTACACACCGGTTCCATCGTTGTATCATGAGATCAACATGGAGAAAATGTATGGAAACGCTTGACTAAGCCATGGAAAATTTTGAGAATCGATCAGATACTGAAATAATGAAACGTCTTCAGGCTGGGGATGAGGAAGCTTTTACCCAGCTTTACCACCAGTATTGGGGTAAATTATATGTGGCTGCGCTTGCCCGACTCAAAGATGAATACGGAGCGGAGGAGGTCGTGCAACAGGTCTTTGTTCGATTGTGGAACAAAAAATCGAGCATCGAAATCCAGAGTTTATCGGCATACCTGGCTGCTATGACCAGGTATGCGGTCTACGAACATCTGGCCCGGGAATCCAAGCTGAAAAAAAGAGAAAAAATCTGGTCACTCAACGCAGCTGAAAATTATTCCACCGCGACCGATATTGAAAATAAATTCCTGTTGACCTTTATCCGCGAACTATCCAATGAACTTCCGGAAAAATGCCGGATGGTATTTGTCTACAACAAGCTAGAGGATCAATCCCTGGGGGACGTGGCGGCCCGAATGAATATTTCCCGGAAAACAGCCGAAGCTCATCTGACCAAAGCGCTTCGCTTTATCCGCTTAAAGCTGACCAATTTTCTCAATTTGTTGGTGTTGGTCGTTTTTTGGATGGGGAATTAGATAATTAACGATCCTGCCCAGGGGGCGGATTACGTTCGGTCATCTCGTTTCCATGATAGGTTGCAACAATTCAATGTTGTTCCGATTCAACCGGATCTTACCATTGTTTTCAAAAGCTTTCAACAATCTGGAAATGACTACCCTGGAAGTGTTCATTTCGTTGGCTATCTCTTTGTGTGTCTTATTGATCGACGTGGATCCGGTTACTTTACTGATCTCCGTCAGATAGAGCTCCAATCTCTCGGACATGTTCATAAATGCGATGTTGTCAATGGCGGTCAGGAGTTCATTGAACCGATTGTTGTAACTCTGAAACACAAAATTTCGCCAGCTTTTGTATTTTCCCATCCATTCTTCCATCTTTTCGACCGGAATCAGTACCAGGATACCCTCGTTTTCGGCTACTCCCTGGATTTCACTTTTCTGATCCCCCATACAACATGCCAGCGTTACCGCGCAGGTATCACCTTTCTCGATGTAGTACAAAAACAATTCACCTGCGTTGGGGTCTTCCCGCATCACCCGGATCGCTCCGCTGATGATCAAGGGCATCGATCGGATGTATCGACCAATTTCGATCAATACATCCCCTTCTTGAAATTCCACAAATTTCGCCACCGAGGCAATTTCTCCAATCAGGGCGTGTTCAAATACTCCCCGGTACGCTTTGTACAATAAGTCCTCCATAAAATCCCTTTCTGTTCCTGATCAATTTGGTCATCACTGCGAATACTTAATACACAGTATCCTTCGACCTTGATCAACCAGATAGGCATTTTACTCCTCCATCATCGCGCTGGGTTTCCTTCGAATATGTTCCGGAAATCTATTCCGAATCATCAATGAGGCAGTTTGTGCCTGATCATTCCGTAAATCCAGGTGCCGAATACTGCACCTAAAATTACAACTAATATCGGTAAATATCCCGCTCCAGTCAAAACAAACATGGGGCCCGGACAGGCGCCAGCTAATGCCCATCCCAATCCAAAGAGAATTCCTCCAGCCAAATATCGCGTAACTCCCTTGTCCTTATCGGGTATTACGATCGGATTTTGGTTGTAGTCCTTTATGTTTTTACGTTTGATATATTGGACGATAGGAATGCCCATGACCAGCGCTGATCCCATCAATCCGTACATGTGAAAAGACTGAAACTGGAACATCTCATATATCCTAAACCAAGATGCAGCTTCCGATTTGTACATAACAATACCAAAGATCAAGCCGATGAATAGAAAAAATAGGTGTTTCATAATTTGAATCCGTATAAATGTGTGAATAATGCGTTGACGAAACAATGCTACAGATGTCACCAGAATCTTCCGGAGTGCATTACATCCCCCATTGGATGCCAATGCCCGGAAACCCGCTACATATGCGGCATTTTTTCATCAAAAGATCAGTGGAAATAACAGGTGTACCATAGTGAGTCCTCCAATAAAAAACCCAACGGTGGCTATTACGGAGGGTACCTGCAAATTGCTGATGCCTGAAATCGCGTGACCCGAGGTACATCCTCCAGCGTAACGCGCTCCAAAACCCACCAACAGTCCACCGATCAGCAAAATTATTAAAGTAAAGGGAGAGGTAAAGGCCTCTGGTCCAAATAGTTCTGTGGGCACGTAAGCCGTTCCTGCGCTTTCAAATCCGTGTTCTTGCAGGATGGCTCTGGTTCCCTCGCTGATGTCGGGTATTTGATTGTTGGACAGAAACCGGGAGCCTACGAGGCCACCAAGCACCGCACCAAGGACCACCATCAGATTCCATTGCTGTGATTTCCAGTCAAAATTGAAAAATTCGGATGATTTTCCAGCTCCGCACATCGTGCACATCGTCCTCAAATTTGAAGACATTCCGAAGTTTTTACCGGCATACAGTAAAACAAACATAATGACCGCAATCAAGGGCCCGCCTATATACCAGGGCCATGGTTGTAGGATCCATTCCATATGAATATAATCAGTTTTGTGAGTGAGTTTAAAATTTAAATTTTGGTTTTGGATGGAAGCAGATTTCCGGTATATGGTAAACCGTCTTCCATTTACATTTTTCCGTCAGAAGTTTTCGGAACCTCCCGGAGTGCGTAAAAAAATAATTTTATGGGTGTTCAATGTAATACCATTGATCAGACATCCTTTCCTTTCAACATTCTATTCCAGTATAAATAGGGTAAAATGTATTTTTTGAGAATCCAAAGTCGCCAGTGTTCCTTATGGCTGTTGAATATCAGCATCGATTTCAACATCGGGTCGGGCGTGAACTCATTTTTGTAGTTGAATTCAGCCAATACCATTTTGCCGTATGCTGTAACCAATGGGCAAGACGAATATCCCTGATACGAATGGTCGTCAGCGGCTTTACCGGCGATTATCTTCAGGAGATTGTTGACCACTACCGGAGCCTGTTTGCGGATGGCTGCACCAGTCTTCGCCGTGGGCAAACCGGCAACGTCTCCGATCCCAAATACATTGTCAAACTTATTGTGTTGCATACTGTGGATATTCACGTCCAGCCATCCTTGTTCATTGGCCAGTTCGGATTTCCGTACAAAGTCAGGGGCCGTCTGTGGAGGCGCCAGGTGCAGCAAATCAAACGGCATTTCGACCAGTTCGTCGGGCCCACTTTCACCCTCTTGTGCATTCGTTTTCTTCTTTTTGAAGTACACGATTTTGTTTTCCGGGTCTATTTTGACCGGTGAATGCAGCGGCTTGAAATCGATGTGGTATCGTTCCAGCACTTTGTTCAGGGTATCTGCGATCTTTTTTATTCCAAATATGACCGTACCTGGTGTGGCAAAGGAGATATTGGTCTTGTTCAGCAAGCCGTGTTTTCGAAAATAGTCCCCAGCCAGATACAGAATCTTTTGCGGCGCACCACCACATTTAATTGGTGTATCCGGCTGGGTAAATATGGCATTACCCCCTTTAAAATTTTTCAGGCATTCCCAGGTATGCTTGGGGTCGATGTAATTGCTACAAACTACTCCTTTCTCCAGAGCCTCAGCCAATCCTTCGATCATCGAATAATCATAGATCAGGCCAGGAGACAGGATGAGATAATCATAGTCTATCTTCATCCCGTTGCTCAGCTCTACGCTGGACTCGTGTGGATGGAGTTCCGAGACTGCTTCCTGTATCCACTTGGCCCCGTCAGGGATCAGGGTTTTCATCGGCCTGACCGTTTTCTCGAAATCGTAAGTACCTGCACCCACCAAAGTCCATGCGGGCTGATAATAATGATTTTCAGCAGGATCAATTATAGCGATATCCAGTTTCGGATTTTCACGTAACAACTGGCTAGCTGTCATAATTCCCCCTGTTCCAGCACCGACGATGACGATTTGATAATGCGATTTCATGACGTATAGATTTTGTAGTTAATAGACACAACTCCTGGCCATTTCTGTCCTGGCTGCTTTTCTTAGTTCATTACCGGAACAGCCTTTTCCTGCCATTCCTTCATTCCTCCGGGGTAGTTTTTGACGTTGTCAAATCCATTCCTCCTAAGCAATGAATAGGCTATGGTAGCTCGATCTCCGGACTGACAATGGACGATGATCTCTTTGTCCCGTGGAATTTCATCGATATTTTCAGGCAATGTGCCTACGAAGACATTCTTTGCACCCGGTACGTGGCTGATTTTATATTCGTTCACGCCTCGGACATCGACGATCTGTACGTTGTCATTGCCCACTTCACTTTGAAAGGTTTCGAAATCGATGACATCGACAGTCTGAAGATCCATACCCAGTTCGTCTACCGAATTGATGTAACCGTAAATGTTGTCCATTCCGATTCGCATTAACTTCCGGGTCAAATCTTCCATCTGATCGTCATCCGCTACCAGCATAAATTGTTCCTGGTAATTGAGAAGCCATCCAGCCCAGGTGGATAATGAGTTATTCCCCTGGATATTGATACTGCCTGGAATGAATCCCTGTGCAAATACAGTCTTATCGCGGGTATCAATGACCTTGATGCCGTTGTGATATGCGGATAAAAACTGTTCTTTGGTCAACCTCGGATGTTTGGGCACCTCGACTAGCAGGGGACGCTTCACCTTGTTGAGGTGTTTCATCATGGCGAAGTATTTGGGTGGCTCGGGTTGTCCTTCCAGGAGAAAGTCGACAAATCCTTCTTCATCGTTTTCGTATTGGAAAGCCCAATTCCTGATTTTCTCGTAGCCTACCGTCGAGACGGGTACCGCTCCGAGAGATTTTCCGCAGGCTGATCCAGCTCCGTGACCCGGCCACACCTGGACATAATCCGGCAGCTCGGTAAAGCGACGGATCGAGTCGTACATCTGGTGTGCTCCCACTTCCTGGGTGCCAAGTAGTCCGGCAGCTTTTTCCAGTAAGTCAGGTCTTCCAATATCGCCGACAAATACAAAGTCACCTGTAAAAACCATCACCGGCTTGTCCGTGGCGGGGTGATCAGTCAGCAGAAAGCTGATGCTTTCGGGTGTATGACCAGGCGTGTGCAACACCTCCAGGGAAAGATTTCCCACCTGGATTTGATCTCCATGCTTCAACCCCTGATGCGGGAATTCGTATTGCCATTCTTTACCCCCTTCATCGGAAAGGTAAAGATCTGCACCGGTTACCGCAGCTAATTCACGCGAACCACTGAGAAAGTCAGCGTGGATATGGGTCTCTGCGATGTGGGTAATTTGCAATCCATTGTCCTTGGCTACCTCGAGATATACATCAATATCCCGCTGAGCATCAATCACTATGGCCTCTCCTTTTGCCTGACACCCCACCAGGTAACTGGCTTGTGCCAGGGATTTGTCATAAATATGTTTGAAAAACATGATGAATAGATTTTATTTGTTATCTAATTTTCTACTACAAAAATATAAGGTATTGGTCTGGTATTTGGTAACATATGTTACACTACCGAAAAATTTTATATCAGCAATTCCTTGATTAAAATATAGACCCCCATGACGAGAATAAACCAACCAAAAGCTGTTTTGAGTTTGTTTCCTGCCACCTT
Source organism: uncultured Bacteroidota bacterium (assembly GCA_937952445.1). Classification (GTDB taxonomy): domain Bacteria; phylum Bacteroidota; class Bacteroidia; order Chitinophagales; family Saprospiraceae; genus Membranihabitans. The sequence continues at coordinate 6,351 of CALGAA010000180.1, forward strand.
GGTTGATAAATATATTCCGGCAAAAATCCCTACAACAGATAAACCAGTAAACAGCGTCAAAAGGTTCCAGTCTATGGCGGTACTGGCCTGAATATCTCCTATAAATCCCAGTAGCGATTTTGCTGCAATTATAAATAGCGAGGTTCCTACGGCAAGTTTCATCGGCATTCGAGCCAAGATTACCAGAGCGGGGATGATGAGAAATCCACCACCCGCACCTACCAGGCCAGTTAAAGTTCCGACCAGAATCCCTTCCACTAGAATCAAGGGGTAATTGTATCGGATTTCGCTACCATCTGATTCCTGACAGTCGGGACAGGGTCGAATCATGGACACCGCGGCCAGAATCATTACCACGGCAAATAATACCATCAAACCGATCGATTTTGTAAAGGTAAATCCACCTACGTCAAACAATTCGTCCGGTATGATGGGGATGAGAAACGCTCTGGTCATATATACCGCAAATATGGATGGTATTCCAAAGATCAATACGGTTTTGAAGTCCACCCTTTTCTTGGATGCGCTTTGAATGGCTCCTACCAGGGAGGTTACGCCAACTACAAAAAGTGAGTACGCCGTTGCCAACACGGGGTCGATGGCCATCACATACACGAGAATAGGTACCGTCAATATCGATCCGCCACTGCCAATCAGTCCAAGCGAAATGCCCACAATTAATGCCAGTATATATCCTATGATTTCAACTCCCATTTTTGTTGATTTTTTAATTGATCGAGACAAAAGTAAGTGGGATTGGACCCGTAATCCGTAACCTGTGTTACACAGGCCAAATTTTTTTTGAGAAAAAAAATATGAATGGACTAGGGGAAATACCTGCTCAGCACCCTCTTGATAGTAGTAAAGTCAAATAAGAAGGGGTGGACTCATCAATATCACCCCATAACCAATGGACAAAGAGGATATAAATAAATTGGCAGCAAAGTTTTTGGAGGGCACCGCTTCCTTGGAGGAAGAAGCCTTGTTGCATCAATGGTACGATGCCCAAAATCCGGATCGGGAGAAGATGTTTGCGATTCATTCTGCGTCTTCCAAAGAGGAGTTGGGTCGGCGTATCCAGGCAGACTTGGTACGTGAGATGATTCCGCCTTCCGGAATGTCGGCACGACGCAATTTCTTGAGAATAGCAGCAGCAGTTGTGGTCCTTACGCTGACTTCGTTTGGTCTGTATTTCCTGTCACGTCCCCCTGCTATCAAATGGGTAAACATAGAAGTTCCTCTGGGTACTACTCAAAAGATCACTTTGCCCGATCGTTCGATCGCCTGGGTCAATGCGGGGTCCTCCCTGCGCTATCCAGAAGAGTTTAGTGCCCATAAGCGCGAAGTCGAATTGATCAATGGTCAGGTTTTTTTTGAAGTTCAAAAGAGACCGGATCAACCTTTTTCTGTCCATACAGGCGCACTCGAGGTAGCCGTTCTGGGGACGTCTTTTGATGTCAAATCATACATCGAAGAACACGTGGCAAGCGTGGAGGTAAGAAGCGGGCGCGTGGAAGTCAGGCTTCCCCAATCAGAGCAGCGTGAAATTCTCAATCCGGGTAAAATGGCGGTCATTCAAAAGGAAAAAGGTACCGTGGAAGTAAAGGATAAGGGTTCCGAATATATCGGCACGTGGATGGATGGTCGGATTGCCTTTTACAACGAGCCGATTCCGATGGTACTCAATACGCTGGAACGGAAATACGGGGTGTCCATCGAGACGGATCGTTCCGAGTGGCTGGAGTCGACCCTAACCATCAAATTGGATAAACAGCCAATTGGGGATGTTTTGGAGGTTTTGAAATACATTTTTGACTTTGAATACAGTATTCAATCCAGTGAAAATGCGGTACAAATTATGAAAAAATAAAAAAAGCTGCTGCACCAGGTTGTCGAGGCGTGGGCAGCAGCAAATGCACTTCTTTAACAAATAAAATGCAGAACAAAGATGACAAAATTAACTGTTAACTCAAGGCGTTTAGCGCCACCAATCCTCAGGATTATGAGAATGATGACTTTTGTTTCAGGTTTGGTCATGTGGTGTAGTTCGGTGTTGACCGCACACGTCGCATTGGCCCAATCCATTACCCTCCAACTACAGGATGCCCGAGTGGAAACTGTTTTTGACCAGGTCGAAACGCAAACCGGAAAGACTTTTGTTTACCAACCAGGAGACCTAACTGACGTGAACCGGGTATCGATAAAAGTGAGAAAGGGGGAATTGGAGGATATTTTGAGGAAATTGGAGCAGCAGACCCCTTTGCAATTCAAACAGATCGGGAATATGATCGGGGTCACCAGAGTAACTGGAGAAACCAACCGAAGTCTTTCAGGCATGAAAACTGACGATTCCGGAAAGCGTTCAGCGGAAGCACAAGCTGCCATCTCGGTATCCGGTACAGTAACCGATCAAAACGGTGAACCTTTGATCGGGGTGAATGTAACCGTAGAAGGAAGCACCAAAGGAACAGCGACCGATTACGAAGGTCGATTTACGCTTGATGATGTCGACGATAACGCCGTTTTGATCGTGTCATACATCGGTTACAAAACGATGCGAATCCCCGTTAACGGCCAAACCGCGTTGACGATAATACTGGAGGAAGATACCCAAACCCTGGATGAGGTCGTGGTCATTGGCTATGGAACCCAGAAGAAGAGTTCGTTGACCGGATCCATCGCCAAAATTGAAAATAAAACCCTCGATCAGATGCCTACCGGGCGGTTGGAAAATGCACTTGCGGGGAAGCTGGCAGGTGTGAGTATCGTCAACAACCGCAGTACTCCGGGAGCAGCTCCTTTGATCCGGATCCGTGGGGCGGGTTCGATCGATGCCGGAAACAGTCCGCTCGTCGTCATCGACGGGTTTCCCGGAGGGGATTTGGGCCAGCTCAATATGAACGACGTAGAGTCCATTGAGGTACTGAAAGACGCCTCGGCCGCTGCCATTTACGGTTCGCGAGCTGCTGGTGGGGTTATTTTGGTGACGACCAAACGCGGGGATGGGAGAGCAACCCTCAGCGTCAATACCTACTATGGAATTTCATCTCCGATCCTGCATGATGACTGGTTGACCGGGAAGGAATGGTACGATTATCTGGTCAAGTACCAAAACCGGGAATTTGCCTGGGCAGGTGGAGACGTCAGTTTGCCCATGTTCGGCGACAACCGACGCCCTGTTACCTATCAGGTGAATCCTTTGACATACGAATTGCCGCAGACCATCTGGCAGGATGAAATCACGCAAAATGCACCCATCGCCAATCTGAACGTGGCTATTGGGGGAGGCCAGGGCAATACCCGATATTATGTTTCAGCGAATGTCAAATCCGAAAAAGGGAACATTTTGACCGCTTCCTACGATCAGTACAGTCTTCGGGCAAACCTGGACGCGAACATTACCGACCGCATCCAGGTTGGTTTTGAACTCAATCCCTCCTATAGTACCCAACGGGTAGCAGGTAGTAATATGGTTTCTTTGGTGAAATATCCACCGTTCGTGGCTCCGGTCGATGAACAGGGAAAATACCCCCGTACCCAGGATTACATCCCCACGGGTCACTCAGGTCAGGCGAGTCCGTACGTGTTCTTGTATGGAACCAACGACCGGAGGAATTATTTCAAAAACCTGGCGCGAGGATTTTTGAACGTGGAACTCATCGAAGGGCTCGATTTCCGAACCAGCGTGGGAAGCAACATTTCGTTCAACTCCACGGATTATTTCCGCGGCGGAGCAGGTGACGAGTTGGTCGCAACGCTCGGACGGGCCAACGATTACAACAGCATCAATCTGATCAATGAAAACACGTTGAACTACAACAATACGTTCGGAAATCATATCATCGGTGGTCTTCTCGGAGCCTCTTACCAGCATCAGCGATCACGTAGTTCTGCCATAGGCGCGGTGAACGGATCTTTCAACAATGAAAACATTCAGACCCTGAATAATGCAATCATCAACCCTGCGGCTACGCAAACCACGAAATCGGAATGGGGACTGGTCTCGTATTTTGGCCGGATCAATTACGATTATGCCAGCAAGTATCTCTTATCCGCTTCCCTGCGTACAGATGCCTCTTCGCGGTTTGGTCCTGACAATAAATGGGCGATTTTCCCTGCTTTGTCCGCAGCATGGCGGCTTTCGAATGAATCGTTCATGGAAAATGCCACGACCATCAGCGAATTGAAATTGCGGGCCAGTTTTGGAACCACCGGTAATTTCAACATCGGAGACTTTGCCTACCTTGGCCGGGTCGGATTTGTCAATTATTCGCCCAATAACAATCTGGTGAACGGGCAGGCGCCGGTATCTTTCGAAAACAACATGCTGGGCTGGGAAAAAACGGCCAGTTACAATATCGGTTTGGACCTGGGGCTGATCGAAAACCGGGTTTACCTGAGTTTGGATGCCTACGACAAGCGGACGACAGATTTGCTTTACAACGTATCGATTCCTGCGATTACCGGATTTACCAGCACTATTTCCAATGTAGGAGAAATCAACAACAAAGGGATTGAACTGGAAGTCATGACCCGGAATTTTACGGGAGAATTTGAATGGCAAACTTCATTCAACATTTCGCATAATCAAAACAAGGTGGTGGATCTCGGTCCGGTCGACGAGCGAATTTACAACCACAGTCTGGGGATGAGTTGGATATTGAAGGAGGGAGAACCCATGTTCTCATACTACGGGTATAAAATCGCGGGCATTTATCAGTCTCAGGAAGAGATCGAAAACACCCCGCACCTGCCCGGCGCAAAGCCCGGAAATCCGATCATCGAAGATTCCAACAACGACGGAGTGATCAATCCGGAGGATAAAGTGGTATTAGGGAATTTCCAACCGAAATATCTGATCGGAATGGTGAATGATTTTGCCTGGAGAAATTTTGATCTGAATATCGCGATTCAATCGTCCCTGGGAGCTGATATTTACAATTTCGAAAACCAATACTACGAGGGGAATACCCTGGGAGCCATGCGACGTTCACTGGCGGAAAATCAGTGGTGGTCCCCTGAGGAGCCCGGCGATGGAAAAACGCCTGCGGCTGCCCTCAGCCAATTGGTTCAGTACAATGCAAACACCGATTATTACATCGAAAACGCCTCGTATCTGAGCATCAAAAACGTCAATCTTGGGTATACGCTGCCAGCGCATATTGCACCTAAAATTGGCATGAAAAGTCTGCGCATTTATTTCAGTGCCAACAACCTCCTGTTGATCCGGGATAAGAACAACCACGCCTACAATCCGGAAGGAACGACTGGTGGAGAGATCAGCGGAATCAACAGTATCCCGGGTTATAATGCCGGATCAGAACCCATTTCGAGGATCTTTGCCCTGGGATTGAATATCGATTTTTAGTCATTTAAAACACAGAGAAATGAAGAATTTACATATATATCGCTTACTGACCGCTTCTCTTATTTTCCTGGTGTCCGTCTCCTGCCACGATAAATTACTGGAACCGATTCCGGAATCTGTCCTGACGACATCCAATGCTTTTGTTTCAGCCAAGGATATCAATTTAGGAGTGCTGGGGGTATATTCGGGATTACAGTCCAAAGTTCAAAAAGACTACCTGATTATGGAAGCTACGACGGACAACGAATACGTGGAATATTATGCTACGGAGCCCGGGATCAGTGAGATGGAGAACCTGGAAGTATCTTCCGAAAACCATATCCTGAATAATTTTTGGAAAACGTCGTACAATGGGATATTTCGGGCGAATTCTATCCTGATCAATCTCGATAACCCAACCGATTATGCACCCAATGAAAAGGAGAAATACGAAGGCGAAGCCCGGTTTCTCCGTGCCTTGTTCTACCTCGATCTGGCGCGCGTCTTTGGCGACGTTCCATTGGTGACCGAACCACTCTCGGTCGTGGACGCCGAACAAGTCGGACGGACTCCGCAGGACCAGGTATTTGATTTGATTATTCAGGATCTGACCAGAGCCCAATCGTTGCTCCCTTCGCCCTCTGCGGCGGAATGGGGTAGGGCTTCCTCGGCAGCGGCTACTGCTTTGCTGGCCCGGTTATACGTGTTTCGGAACGATTGGCCCAATGCACTTACCGCATTGGACCAGGTAGTCAATGATTATAATTACGAACTGGTTGATCATTTTGGGGATCTTTTCCAGGTGGCCACGGAACAAAACAGCGAGGCGATTTTTTCCGTGCCTTTTGTGGAAGGAACCAACGGACAGGGTATTACGTATGCTTTTGCACCCCTGGGCGGAATTTATCAGGTCATCGACAACGGCAGCCGGGTAGTGAGGCCTACATGGGATCTGCACAAACGCTACGATGAAAGTGATACCCGATTTCCCGTAACCATCTCTGAAACTCAACTTCTGGCCAATGCCAGCCCCGGGGATGACCCTATTTGGTATCCATACATCAACAAATATATCGTCCCGATTCCCGGAACCAGTTCTGGTTTGGATTTGCCCGTGGTTCGGTTGGCAGATATGATCCTACTGTATTCCGAAGCACTTTACCGGTCGGGCGATGTAGATGAGGCGTTGAATCAGCTCAACAGGGTGCGGACCCGGGCATTTCAGGGAACATCCCAAAACTACACTGCGTCGGATATAAATACCGAGGAGAAGTTTATGGACGTAGTATTGTTGGAACGTCGCCTGGAACTCGCTTTTGAAAACCAGCGGTGGTTTGACCTGGTCCGGACCGATCGGTTTACGACCGAGCTGGCAAGTTATGAAGCTGAATACAATCCGGGTTCGGGTACAGCTGAAATCCAAAATCACAACGTTCAACCGCATATGCGGTATTTCCCAATACCATACGAGCAAATCCAGTTGGCGGCGCCGGGAGTGCTCACGCAAAATCCGGGGTATTAATGGCGAATCTGACCACTCCGTCGAGGAGGAAATTTGTGAAGAAATCTCTTGCCGTTTCTGCGGGGGCTGTGGCTTTTCCGCAGGTATTGACCCGGGATGCCCGGTCATCCGGAGGGACGGCGCAGGATAGGAAAGATTACGACGTCGTGGAGGAAGTGGCCAAATACCGGAAAATTGATGCCTATTGCACCGCGAACCCGGATATGGAATTGGCGGATAAGCTGGGGATCGGGCGAATGTACGTGGGGAATCCTATGCGTTGGCTGGATTGGACGCCCGATGAATTTAGGCAGGCCAACGACGAAATGATCGATTTGATGAAAAAACATCCGGGACGGATTATTGGTCAGATTTCGGTGAATCCACATTTCAGCCGGGAATCACTCGAAGAAATCGACCGATGTGTCGATCAGGGAATGGTAGGCAGCCGCTTGTATTACCAGGCCAAGATCAATGATCCGATCTATTATCCGGTTATCGAAAAACTGGCTGACCTGAATATGATTATCTTCATCCATGGCGAAGCACAAATAGGCGTGGGGGGTTACCGCATGAAATACGATGTGGGTCGGCCGGCTACGATTTCCGTGCCAGAGGATTTCTTGGAAGCTGCGCAAAGATATCCCGAAGCTATGTTTCAATTCGCCCATATCGGCGGAGGTGGAGACTGGGAGTATATGTGCAAGGCCTTCCGGGAACAATCCAACATCTTTGTGGATGTCGGTGGAAGCAACAACGAGGAGGGGATGGTCGAATTTGCAGTGCATTGCCTGGGCGAAGACCGGGTGCTTTTTGGCACGGACAACAGCTATTATCAAGGAGTAGGGAAGGTGATCTGCGCGGATCTCAGCGATCGGCAGAAGCAGAAAATCTTTTTTGATAATTATAATGCCTTGCTCAAAAAAGGAGGTTATCATGTGGATTGATATCAATAGTTACGTGGGACATTGGCCGTATATGGAGCTGAAATACGATACGTGCAAAGCTCTGCTTCAACGGATGGACCGTTTTGGGGTGGATCGTTCGGTCGTTACCAGCCTAAGTGGTATACACTACAAGAATACGCAGTCTGCAAACCGCGCTTTGTATGAAGAATGGCGTTCGGAGAATGAATTGAAGGAACGGTTGCTTCCCTTTGCGGTTATCAATCCCACTTACGCCGGTTGGAAATACGATTTGAAGCAATGCCTGGAAGAGTTCGGAATGCGGGGAATCGCCGTTTATCCCAAATATCACGATTACAGTGTAGAGGAGGAAGCAATGGTCGAGCTCGCTGAAATCGCCCGGGAATACGATGTTCCGGTGGCTTTGACCCTCCGGATGGTCGACCACCGTGCGCGGTTTTGGATGGATATTGAAAAGGAATGGACCCTGGCGGATGTGATGCCGGTGATCCGGAAGGTTCCTGATGCCAGGTATATCATCTGGAACGTAGCGAACAGCACCCGTCTGGACGAGGACGATCTGGCGCTGGTCAAAAAATCGCGTGTTCTGATGGATACCTCAGGTCGGGCGACCAATAATCTGTCGGGGCTGCTCGACGTATTTGGTCCGGAAAAATTTGCCTTCGGCAGCCACGCTCCAATATTGGATTACGCTACAGGTCGAATGCGGATTGAATACCTGGATCGTGCGGATTCGGTCAAACAAAAACTCCGTTCTGAAAACGCTGTGGATATGCTTAATTTGTAATAACTTAATGATACCAATGAACCGATTTATTTTTAATGGAAAATTGATCCCCTTTCTGGCCTTCGTGCTTTGGACTACGATAAGTAGTGCCCAACAGGATACCGTCATTCGACTGGAAGCCATACCGGGAATGCAATACGATTTGGTGCGACTGCAGGTCAAGCCGGGGACGACCGTGACATTGACCTTGTACAATCGCGATGATATGAGCCACAATCTGGTCATTACCGAACCGGGAGCCCGGGTCAAAGTGGTCGAAGCGGGGATGAGTCTGGCTGAGAGGGGGCCGGATATGCACTTTGTTCCGGAGATACCCGAAGTGTTGTGGTCAATTCCAGTACTGGCCCCGGGCGAAGAGGCTTCGGTGACGTTTACGGTTCCGGACCAGGAAAGTGTCTTACCTTTTGTGTGTACGTTTCCGGGACATGGTTTTATGATGTACGGGGCGATTTACGTGACAACTGGTGATTTACCACCCATAGCCTCAGACGAAAACATTCCTGAACACCGACGGTCCGAAAAAGGAACTCAGATAGACCTGGAACATCACGAACACCTTGTCAAGCCTCACCCATATCCGTTGGATCCGCCGTATTACTACCGGATCTTTATGCCCAACGCCAGTCCGGCTTCGATCGCGGTTCGGTTGACCGATGAAATTTCATTTTGCTGGGATGCGGGACCCTGTCAATTGTTGTATGCGTGGCAGGGTGGTTTTATCGACAATGAAATCGCCTGGAAGGGCCACCGGAATACCGAATCCCGAATCCTGGGCACCATCTTTTATACCGAAGAGGAAGATAATGTTCCACGGTTTGGTCAGCGCAATCAGTTGCCCGTCATCGATTTCAAGGGGTATCAACTCCGGGAACGGAATCCGGAGTTTCATTATACCCTGGACGGGATCGAGGTATTTGAGCGGTATGAAGTTTCGGACGATGGAGAATATTTGTTCCGAATCTTCCGGATTCCTGAGGCACCGGACGTGGTGTGGTTGCCCGTGCAAAGCCCGGTAGTCAGCGATGACGGTGAAATAACGGATGGTTATTTGCAGGTGCCACCGGAGCAAGCGAATCAATTTTCAGTAAAAATTCCAATTCGACAAATCAAATGAAATTATATTTATATCTCTCGATGTGCGTGATGGCCTGGATCCTAACGGGTTGTTCGGACGAAGTGTCCACGGAAAACACGGCTGAGAAAGCCTACATAGTCGAGGACATACCGCTCCCCGACGGATTGACCGCTGAAGTGGGGGGCATGCGTTTTTTGCCCAATGGAAAACTCATCGTTTGTTTTCACCGCGGGGAAGTGATGACATACGATCCGGAGACCGGGGAGTGGGCATTGTTTGCCTTTGGGTGGCATGATCCCCTTGGCTTGCACGTGGTTAGCGACCATGAAATTATCGTGATGCAGCAGCCCGAACTAACCCGGTTGATCGATACGGACGGCGACGGACAAGCGGATATTTACGAAACGGTCACCGATGATTTTGGTCTGTCGGGCAATTACCACGAATTCAATTACGGCCCGGTAGAAGACGACGAAGGGAACCTCTATTTTGCCCTCAATACGGCCTCGTCCGGAGGGGGAATCAAGGATATAGTACGAGGGGAAGTCAACCTTCTGGGGCGGGACGGCGATGGTCGGCGGCAGATGTACTCGGTGGTGCCGTACCGTGGTTGGATGATGAAATATACGCCGGAGGGGGAGCTAATCCCCTACGCATCTGGTCTGCGGTCACCCAATGGGCTGGCGTTTGATCTGGATGGAAATTTGTTTGCCGCCGACAACCAGGGAGACTGGGTGTCAACAAGTACGTTGTTCCACATCCGAGAGGGTCATTTCTACGGCCATCCGGCGAGTCTGGTGTGGGAGGAGGATTGGCAGGATCGCAACCCATTTGACGAACCGATCGATCGGTTGAATGAAATGCGTACCGTAGCGGCAGTGCTTTTTCCGCAGGGAATCATAGCCAACTCCCCATCCGAGCCGTTGTGGGACCATACCGAAGGTCAGTTTGGTCCGTTTGCCGGTCAAATGTTTATCGGCGAGATGAACCGGGATCGGATCGTTCGGGTCATGCTCGAAAAAGTAGGCGGTGAATTTCAGGGGGCATGCGTGCCTTTTATCGATCATGAAGGGCTGAGGATGGGCAACAACCGGATGACTTTTGGGCCTGATGGTAGTTTATGGGTTGGTCAAACCGAACACGGCTGGGCCGGGGCACATGGGATACAACGGATCCGGTTCACCGGAAAAACCCCCTTTGATATTTATTCGATGAATCTGACAGGGGATGGATTTGATCTGACATTCACGGAGGCTGTGACAGCAGAAGCACTGGATACGGCAAACCTTCAAATCCGGCATTATTACTACGATTATTACAAAAAAGATCTGACCGAGCCCGTTGATAAGTCGATTCAGGTCGATGTGCAGGACGTCGGGATTGAACGCTACGAGATCTCGGAAGATGGCAAAGTCGTTTCACTGGTTTTGGATGAGCTGAAACCGGGATACATTTATGAATTAAAGGCGGAAAATTTGTACAGCTCCACGAACCAACATTTGGTCAATAATTTGATTTGTTATACCTTGAATCGCTTGAAGTGACCCCCTTCATTTTACCTTACAGCAATCATAGAGCAAATGAAAAATAAACTCAACCGCAGGGATTTTTGTCAGCAGACCTTATTTTCATCGATAGCGTTAGCGTTACCGGGAACGACACAAGCGTTGGGCAAATTTGCCCGGGCTCCCATGAAGCCGAAGGAAGGCCCCCAGATCGTGGATACCTTTGTCCACTTGTTTGAATGGCCATTTCGAAAATTGAAATATTCGGGAACCGAGCCGCTGGTACAGAAATTGAAAAAACATCAGATCCGGGAAGCCTGGGCGGGCAACTTTGAAGCCTTGTTCCACAAAGACATCGATGGTACCAACCGAAGGCTGATGGAAGAGTGCCGGCGGTATGACCCTGATTTTCTCAAACCTATTGGTTCGGTCAACCCGACCTGGCCGGACTGGGAAGAGGACCTTAGACGGTGTCACGAGGAATACCATATGGCCGGTATCCGGGTGCATCCGGATTATCAGATGATCGATCTGGCTTCTACGGAATTTCGAAGTCTGGTGGAGAAAGCTGCCGAACGAAACATGTTTGTTCAGATCGCGGGTGATCTGGAGGATCCCCGACACCACCATCCGTTGGTCAATACCCGGAATCATTCTTTTGAACCCATTGTCGATGTGGCCCGGGCGGTGCCACAGGCGCGCATACAGCTCGTCCATTGGAACAGAAAGGTACGTGCAGATCTGCTGAGCAGATTGGTCGAGCTGCCCAATATCGTTTTTGATTCATCCCGGATCGAAGGAGCGGGCGAACTCGGGGCATTGATGAATGGAGAATCCTGGTACGGCCCCCGGGAAAGCATTCCGGCAGACCGGTTTTTATTTGGATCTCATGCGCCTTTTTTTGCTGTGGAATCCGCCCTGCTCAAACTGTTTGAGCACTATATGACAGTTGGACAGCTGGAACAGGTGATGTATAAGAATGCCAATGGATTTTATAACGTCTGAAAGAACAATCGATGAACGAACATAAATTTGAATTTGACCCCAAACAATATGGCCTCCCCGACCTCGAACAAATAAAAGAATACCGGGTATGGGATAGCCATTATCACGGATATCTGACCTCTGGTGACCCGATCTCCTACAACGATAAAATGCTGAAATATGTTCATCGGATGGGCATCGAACGGGTAATTTCAGTGGATATCGGGGGAACATTACCCAGACCTTTGGAACCCAAACCATACGACGACGAAAAGCGAAAGTTTCTCGAAGAAAACACCGATTATTTTTCGGGGATAATCCCGATCGATCCAGGTTTTCCCGAGGAAAGTGTACAAAAAATGGTTGATTGGATCGAAAACGGGCCGTGCATCGGGATCAAATACGTGGGGGGTAATCAACTCGGCATCACGTGTGATCATCCCAATAATGATATGATTATTGAAAAGGCGATCGAGCTCGATGCGGTGGTCTATATCCATACCTGGATCAAAACCGGCGGAGAACCCCGGCATATCGGGGGCGCCAACCTGAGCGGAGAGTCACTGCCCTGGCACGTCACCAAGCTCGCTGAACGGTTTCCGGATAAAATTTTAATCTGTGGTCACGCTGGCGGGGATTGGGAACTGGGAATAAGGGCCATCCGATCCTCGGAAAATGTTTTTATGGAATTTGCAGGGGCGGATCCACAATCCGGTGGGGTGGATATGGCCGTCAATGAATTGGGGGCGGATCGGATCGTATGGGGTGGACACGGACCTAGTCGATCATTTGCTACCGAGTTGGCTAAGGTATTGGAAGCGGATCTGACCGATGAGGAACGGATGAAAATTTTCGGGCGCAATTACCGAAAACTGGCAAAACCCATATTTGATAAGAAAGGAATCAAGATCAAGGTTTAGAGAAGGGAGAGAAAGAGGGAAGTACACCGGAGCGTCATTTTCAATGACACTATTGAGAGGGATAATGGACCAGATGCATTGATATTGGCAACATATCCAAATGCCTGTGTATTGAAATATTTCGGGTGCGGGAAAAGGCAGATCATTGGATCAATTGATACTTTTGTAGCGGAACCAATACTTCGCTTTTGAAATCCAGGTCTGGAAATGAGGCTTTTTGGAAGGATTTGCATATCCTCGAAACCCTAAAAGGGGGCGGTATTTATTTGGTGGTCAAAATCGCCGGATCGATCGGTGCCTATTTCTTTGCCTGGTATGTATCGAAAGCTTACGGAGCGGCTGGCAACGGAGTTTTTGCCTTTGTCCTCACGGCAGCCGTGTTGTTGGCTTCTTTTTTCAATCTGGGCCTCAACACGTACACCGTTAAGCTTTTACCAGCTTACAAAGCCCAGAATAATCCGGGGGGAATCCGGGCATTTTACCATCGCGCTCTGACCACGGTAGCAGGAGTGACTTTCGCCGGAAGCGGTATTTTGATTCTCCTGTCGTTTCTTATGTCCAATGAATCCTTTTCCCGGGATCTGTATTTAATAGGTTGTGCGACCATACCGGTTTCGATATTGCTTTTTATCAGTCATGTGTACAAGGCGCAGCAAAGAATTTTTGGTTTTTCTATGCTGCAAAACAACGTCATCCAGGTATTGGCCTTATTGATTTTGGTGATACCAGTTTGGGATCGATCTTCGACGAATGAACCCGTATGGGCCTTTATCGTCGCCGGGGTGGGGTTGTGCATAGCCGGTTGGGGGATGATCCCGTCCATCCATGGAGAACAAACTCCGATATCCAAAACCGAATTCCGGTTGCATATCCGGGAATCCCTGCCCATGTTGGCTGGCGGGATGGCGTTTATCGTGCTCAATCTGACCGACCGATTCATGTTGCGTTTTCTAGATTCGACCACTCAGTTGGGTATTTATGATGTGGCGCTGCGGTTGTCTAACCTCACTCTTCTGGGGATCATGTCGCTTAATGCCGTGGCCGAACCCAAGTTTGCTCAATTGCACGCAGAGAATGACCCGACAAAATTGAGAAGTTTTGCAGGACGGATAACCTGGATGGGGATCGTGGTTTCGATTCCGGTGATTGGGTTATTGGGTTTTTTCCCTGACTTTTGGTTGGGGTTGTTTGGAACAGGCGAGGATTTTTTAGTGGGTGGTTCAACGCTTCGTATTTTACTTTTGGGTCAGGCTCTGAGCGTGAGTTGTGGAGCGGTACTGGTTTTGCTCAATATGACGGGCCACCAACGTTCAGTTCAGACCATTTTGTTTACCTGCGCCACGCTCAATATCATCCTGAACTTTCTGCTCATTCCATGGTGGGGTATCGACGGTACTGCCTGGGCGACAGCGTTCAGCACCCTGGTTTGGAACGTCTGGGGGCTCTGGATCATCCGGAAAAAACTGGGCTTTTGGATGTGGGGCTAAACCAGGGAATTCCCTCCTGCGCGATATCCCGTGACAGGATGTCTGTATACCTTTCTTTTTCCAATGTTTTTAAATCAAAAACCAATCTGAGCCTGAAGGCTCGCACCGAGTTGGCCTTGAAAATCGTCCTGTTCCATGCGGCTTTGATGAAGGGTGAAATCCCCTTGCAGCTTAATGGAACGGCCGTTGATATATCGGTTGATGCCAAGGGTCCAGTCCCGTTTGTCTTTGGCCAGTGAAGCGATTTCATCTTCCGGAGTTACCAGCGAAATCTGACCGGTTACTTCCCATTTGGAACGAAAATATTTGCCAAACTGGAAATTGTACCCCTGACCTACATGGATATGATGGGGCCCTACGGATCCACTTTGGGGAACAATCGGGTCATCGCTGTTTCTATGGTAATAATCCCCCTGGAAAGACCACCCCCGATATTTAAGTACAAAATCTGCAAAAAGCGTGGAAATATCTCTCGTTTCGGCAAGTAATTCTCCGCGTTGTCCACCAGCCCGTCGTGCGTCGTCGTTGTAATTATACGAAAGACCCACCATCAGCCTGGGCCTCGGGTGCCATTCCAGATCGGACTCCTTGTAGGCGCCATTGTTGATAAAATTCCCCAAAGGATACCAATCCACCCGACCGGTATACGAAAACCCGCTTTGATCCACCTGAACCCAGTTTTGTCCTTCTCCGGTCGTTATGGCACCGTGCAGCGTGACCGGTTGCCTGCCTTTAATTTTATACTCACCATGGAATCCAAAATCCAGGTCCAGGTTGTACGTGGAGTTGGCCGCCGATCGATCGACCATTTGCAATGAGGTTGAAGAATTCATCCGCTGTCGGTTGCCAGGTAAGGCTGTCTGACCAAAGCCCAGTTTGAATCCATTCAGAAACTGATAATAAAATACAGCATCATACATCACCCGGGGAGCCTGCCCTAAAGTGGTAGCGGAAATCCGACGGGGGGCCATGGCCAGCTGAATTTTGTAGGTGATTTGAGGATTTAGAATAAAGCCGGTAAATTTCATCCGAAATCTTCTGATCCTGGCCGAAAATTCATCGGTACTCCAGTCATCCGTCGATACGGTTTTGAAATCCATTCGGTTTTGAAGATTGATGTTGAAATGGAGGCTGATGGAACTATCCGGAGCCACTACACCAATCCCGTTTTTGAAGGTGAAATTTGAGTCATCCTGAGCCTGGGCGTGGATGGTAGCAATTAATATCAGCATGAAAAGGGTTATCCGGGTTTTATGAAACATACGCAGTAGATTTTTTAGTTTTTCGCTCATCCAGATCGTAATAAATAATGATAGCGGTGAAGCCCCATATCAGGATGGCGACTTTGTCAGAATTGAGAAAGTTGTTCAGTATTCCATGGGTAAAATAGGCTGTATAGCCGAGTACGGCGGCGATAAGCACCACGCGGCCCTGCCCTGCCTTTTTCAACGCGGTGGAATAACCTATTCCGATAGTGGTCAGGACGAGAGCGATCAGAATAAGCATGGCCGGGGCACCACTTTCGGACAGAGCCCCTAAAAATTCGCTGTGTGCATTTCCCACATCTCCCACGTTGGTACTGATGATGGTTAGATCTGCCGATTTTTGAAACGGAGCGTATTCGAACTGATACGTTCCGGGTCCCCAACCAAACACGGGTTTTTGCTCCCACATGGCCAGGGCCGAGTTCCATCGGTTGATCCGTTCCAGGTTGCTCGCATCGGTGGAAATGTTGCTGATGGATTCGATATTTTCCCTGATTTCTCCACTGGATTCGGCCTGATTGGAACTGAGCCGGTCGATCAGTGCATCCTGGTTCCACAAAGCAATCCCGCCGGCCAAAATGCCGATGAGGAGGAGATATTTGAAGGCTATTCCCAACCGAAGCACTACGTACAATCCGCCTGCCACCACCAGGGAAAGTATTGCTGCCCTGGAGTACGTAAAAATTAATACGACAGTACTGATCATCCCAAGTACGATCCAGATCAACCGGATGTGGACGCTGAGCGGCTTTTCAAAACAACGCAGGTAAATATACGGAATGATCAGGCCCAGTACCGCTCCCAATAGCGTATGGTCTTTGAAAAAAGGCTGCATCAACCACTGCGATTCGCGTTCCGGAAAGCCGTGACTCCAAAGCTGGAAAAGGGTGTACACCAGCACGATTGAGAAACCAACCGTATATAGATTCATAAAGCGTTTGCGGTGGTTTTCCGATTTTAGCAACACGCTGCCCAAATAGACTACCGGGATGATAAACCACGATTGGACGATAAAACTCTTCATGCTAACCGAAAAATGGGTCGAGGTGAAGACTGTAATGAACATCCACGTCAGATGCAGGATAATCAGCCAACTGATGGGATGATTGAGAAATCGGGATTCGATGGGGCGTTTGAGGAAATAAGGGATGGACAGAATCAAAAAACCGGCTAGCATGGGTTCGGTGGGTAGATACAATCCCACCTGTCCCTGTACAAAAATTTCGGTGTTGAGAGAAATCGGTGTCAAACCAATAATTAGCCACCACATTCGGCTGGCCTCGAAAATATAACCTATGATGATGATGGGAGCTACCACCGCTACGGCAAGCAGAGGGTTCCAGACTATAGAGGCGTAAAAAAGAAATGCGGTACCCAGGGTGAGCAAAATGATTTCCCACCACAATCCCCTGGTACTTGTGGTCAAAACTTTCATCCCTCAAGTCGTTTTACCAAATTTTTACCATTTTCCCGTAAAAAGAAGTAAACGAACAAGACAATCATACAAAAAGCCATTGTGCCCAGGACAACGTACAAGCGCTTGGGACTGTGCTTTTTGTCTGGTATGTGACCCCTTTCAAATACAAATAATTGCTGAGGCTGGGGGGACATGTTATTTTGGAGCTGAAGCCTGATTTTATCCATTGTGCTGATTTGATTCTGGATAAAAATCACGTTTCGCTCCACGATATCGTATTGCGCTCCTTTTTGCAAATTGGCCTCGATTCTTCGTTGTATGTCCGAATTGTTCCCCCGGATATTGCCACTGGTTTCCAGCAAAGCCGCTCTTTCTTCCTTGCTGACCACTCCCAGGGATTGGAGGTAAAACAAGCTATCGGTCCATTGTTCCAATTCTTGTACCAGGCTATCCCGGGAATGCTCCAGGGTTTGGTAATGGCTGTGAATTCGGGTTGAAATGATTTGGTGCCGAAATGCGTCGAGTTCATCGATGATGAGGTTCACAATTTCGGCCGCTTTCTGTGGATTTTTGTCTTTGACTCTGATGTTGACGGCATTGAATCTGGAGCGATCGGCCTGGATCAGGTCCTGATATTTTTTATGAATTTTGTGTATCGCCGAATTTTCATCGGGATCAATCTCGTAGTGATCAAACAGGCTGGCCTTCTGGATGATCTTATTTTTAAAATCCTGGGAGGCAAGCATTTCCAGGATTTGCTCTGCCTGTTCGGTGTCTCCCAGTTCGTTGATATTGCCCTGCCGGTAGACCAGATCGGTGGATTCAACGTAGGTAATGGCCGCCGGAAAAACCGTGGCAGTGGATTGGTAGTAAACCGGCAGGAGAAATGCGATCACAATGCCCAGGATCCCCGAGAGGATGCCGGAGATCAGGATTTGAAAGCGATATTTCCAGATTGTTTGGCCGAAGTCAGTAAAATCAAGCGACGATTTCTCGTACATAGTGTCAAATTGTCGATCAAAATTAATTAATTTTTACGGGAATGTAACTTTATTGTTAAGCGAAGCAGGTTGAATCGCGTACATTCATCCACTTCGAACGCTAAATTCCTTCAGGTATTTCGGCCGCTTTTGGTCAGGTTGGTATTTCACCAATACTCCCTTATAAAGGCTAAAAAAATGATAATGGAATACCGTCATAGGAGTTCAACATTCGATCTCACTGAGTGTAACGACATCCATGTGGTACCGATTTTGCAGCGATACCAAAATTAGGATTAAGTGTTTGGATCGTTTTGAAGATTTCGATTGTTGTATAGAGGAATGGATCATTTGTATTGTACTGCTGGATTTTGCTCAAACGTCAGAAATTATTGAATTCATGAAAGGAGATGTACCATCCCGGAAGAAAGTACCCTACAAAATCAGTGATGAATTTATGGGTTACCTTAAAAAATATGGGCGCCAACACACGTTGCCTTTGCAATATGAGGATTTGAACCGGTTTATTTCATCGGTACCTTTGGTGGATCTGAAGGGGGAAGACACGTTGTGGGAAACAGTGTATTATACAGAAAGTGATACGATCGAACTCCACGAAGCGCTTAGACGGATTTACGCGATTCTCAAAACAGAGGGTGATTATTCGGTGATGGAGCACCTCGTTATTTCCAGGATTGATTACTGTACGTTTGGGAATACCAGGCCATTTCGCGTGCGAATCATCAATAAGATCAACGATAACTATGATCATTTTTACATCAAAACCGCGGATGCTTCCCGGGCGTATGGGTTGGAGCTGGAGCATATTCTCTCGCCCAACCGGATTACTTATCTGGTCGACGGGAACACCCTGATCGAAGAACATATCGCGGGAATACCCGGCGACGATTTTATGAAAAATTATACTGATATCTCAGCTTTTAATAAAATCCGGATAGCCAAAGAGTTTGTCAAATTCAACGAACGTTGTTTTATCAGGCTATTGGGAGATATGCGGAGCTACAATTACGTGGTGGATATCACCCCCGATATCGAAGGGAATCAATACCGGATCCGGGCCATCGATTTTGACCAGCAGAGTTACGAGGGCCGTAAAAGTTTTTACCTGCCGCAGTATTTCAAAGAGAATAACCCCATCATATTTATGGGTATGGAGCACATGGAGATGAAGACCGTGCGGCAATATCAGACCGAGGAGCGCAGCCTCATCGCTGTCCGGACCAAAAGTTCGACCGTACAACTGAAAAATTTGTTCAAAAATATGATTCGGGACCGGATTTCTTATCCGGAGAAAGTCTCCCAGCTCAGGGAAGAGTTAGCCTACCACCACAAGACGGACATCTTCAATTATTGCGATAATATGGGGGAAATTGTGTTAACCAATTTGAAATTGTTGCTTTCCAGGGAGTTTCACGGGATTTCATGGTAAGCGCGGTTCTTAGTTTGGGAGCAGACACGTGCGGGTGGACTGGTTAGATTGAGGGCTGCGCCATGGAAATAGACCTACTGCGCGGTCTAAGCTCTTAGGTCATTAAGTTTGGTTTTCTTTCGATTCCCCAGCCCTCCGGCGTGAGTACGGACATCAGATGGGAAAATGGGACTGCTTGTAAAGATCTTCCCTGACCGGGACTTCGCTTACTGCTTAGCAAGCACCAGTGCGCTCTCCCTTCTAACTCAAGTTCCTAAAAATGACCTTGTAGATGCTACATGTGGATAAAATGGTTTCTGTTACTTTTTTTGCTGAAAAAAAGTAACCAAAAAAGCAGCCCTCTGCAAAGGCGCCCCAGCTCGTGCAACAAGCTTCAGCTCAAAAAATGCAAACCCACCTTGAAGACGGAGCTTCAAGTTCCTTCACCTTGCCCCGCCCACCCTCG
>CALGAA010000181.1 GCA_937952445.1 uncultured Bacteroidota bacterium
CAGAAACCATTTTATTCACATGTAGCATCTACATGGTCATTTATAGGAACTTGAGTTACGTATCAAAGAAGTAAAACAGGAATCCTGAAACCAGCGGAGAGGAGCGCGCGGAGGATTCCGGAGCCCTGCCGGGGGGTTGGTTCTGTTACCCTATATATTTTCCTTTATATCGTATTATATTCCCCGCTGATTACCGGCCTCTCCAAAATTGAAGAGAATACTAAACCTCAAGGTTTTGTCCAGCGGCGAAGATGATTGCAGCGTGTTTTGGGTGGATAAGAGGTACGAAAGATTAATACCGATGATGTTGTATTTTATACCCAGCCCCGCCGTGAGGTATTTTCGGTTTCCTTTCAGAGGAGATTCGTAAAAATAACCCGCCCGGACAGCGAATTGGTTAGCGTACCAATATTCTGCCCCAAAAGAGAAGGTCAATTCGCGAAGTTCACCTTTAATCGTCGGATCTATCGGGGAGTCTCCGAATGATTTAAACCACGATTCGACCGGCGATGCATTCAGGCTTTCCCGCTGTAATTCCTCCGTGACCTGGGGTGTCGGAACCATCAGCTTGTTGATGTCCGTCGCAAAAGTCAGCTTGTTGTAATCATCAAAGTTGATATCGTAAGCTATGCCCAACCCAATATTGGCCGGAATGAAAAAACTACGATCTTGAATGTACGATATTTTTGATCCCAGATTTCGCAAGGATAATCCGATGCTCAAATTGTTTTGGTAATATCCATCCATCTCCAGTTTGTACAGGAAAGATATATCAGCTGCACCTGCAATCCCGGACTGAATTTCATTCCCCGCTACCGTTTGATTGGAGGCGAGGTTGGAATAAATGAACTTTCCACCCACACCCACGCTAAAATTCTCGCCGAGTAAACGCGCATAACCCAGAGACAATTCAAATTCATTGGGGCTACCAAATCCGATCGGCATACCGTTTTCGTCGGTATACTGAATCTCCCCCAAACTAAAATACCGTAATGCCCCGGTCACTGCCTGAAAATCATCCAGTTTGGTAAAACCTGAAATGTAGCCCAGGAAAACGTCGTTGAGTCCAAGGTTTTTGAGCCACGGAGTATAAGTGAGGGAAATACCCGCATCCTCTTCCGCAAACGCCAATCTGGAAATGTTGTACGCGATGGCATTGGCATCACCTGAAATGGCGATCCCTACGTCTCCCATGGCCCCGCTACGGGCATCCGGCGTAATGGTGAGAAAGGGAACAGCTGTCGGTATCGCATTGGGGCATTTTGTTCCATCAGGGAATTGCAATTCCCCCGTCACGGGGTTAAATTCGCATTGGGTATAGGCACTTATCCCTGCAGCCAGGAAAAGGAACAGCAGTAATATTTTTTTCATGGTAAAGATTGTAATTCCTCTAAAAACGGCAAATATAAAGCAATTTTGTTCAATTAATTCAGTAGCAATAGCTTTTGAAATTCACTGTCCAGTTGCGTTGTTTTATTTCCCGATTGCTCTATGATTTTAATTTTATATATATACACGCCATTTGCTAATTTTTGCTGCCACTGGTCCCTTCCGTTCCAATAAATTCCCCTGATTCGTTCACCGGATGAATTCCGGTTTTCGATAATCCTGTGTGCCATACGACCCGAAGGTGTAAATATATCGATCACAATAGAAAGATCATCCCCTACCAGGGGATTCTCAAACTGGAATTCAGTTCGATCAAAAAATGGATTGGGGTAGTTTAAAACATTTCTTATGGCCAGCTCTTTTTTATTGACATAGAATTCAACCGTTTTTTCAGTTAAATTATTATAACTGTCCCAGACTTTAATCGTCAGTGTATGCTTGCCCGGTTCCAGGTTGTTAATCGGGAATTCTACGCTGCCTTTGGAGTAGGAGTTGAGATCGTACTGGAAGTAGTTGTTGAGCACCGTACTATTCTCCTGCTGACCGTCGAGATAATAAATCAAATCGTGGCCGATGCCATTCCCGCTGACATTGATGCCACTGGGATCTTCGATATCCAGCAACAGAATGGTATTGGATTCGATCTCGTCCCCATTGACGAACCTTTTATCCCCCAGAAAAACCTCCACGGACGGTCCCTGATGGTCATTTTCAATGGGCTGATCTGCGGTGCCGCCGATTAAAAAATTTTCCATCTGACCCCATGCATCCAACTCCATTCCGTCGTGGGAGTACATGCTCAGTCGGCCATGTCCAAGCGAATAATTAATGTCGCGGGGGACGATAAACTCAAACTCAAATTCTCCCTGATTGACAGAAGCCCGGCCTTTGTACAGCACATTTTGCCAAATGCTGTACGCCTCGGGATAATTCTCGTTTCCCTGCCCGAGCGTTTCCAGCGTCTTCTTTTTATCAAATAGGGTGGGGAATAATTCCCCATTAAACGTGGTCAGTTTTTGGCCGGTATGATCGGCAACGTATCCCCGAATGTTAACCTTTTGAAGGGCCCCAATCCGAATGGAATCGACCGATGCCGGATCCTGACCATCGATGTTACTCACTACGATTTGGTATTGAGGAACGGCGATGACGAGAGCTGGGTCTCCGAGCAGGGCAAATTTTCGTGCGTTGATGTCCAGGGTGTCCGAGCGGTGGGCATTTTTGGCTAGTCGGATCCACTCCCCGAGTTCGGGCGGTGCCTCCAATCGTTCCATCAATCGATTGAAAAGGGAATTGGTCAGACGATCGTTGGAATTGGCGTAAACCACCCGCGTGGTGGAAAACAGGGCGATCGCGCCTTTATCCGGGATTGTGAGAGAATATTCTCCTGCGGTGACTTCCTTGGGGTCGTCGTAACCGGCAAAGGTACAGGTGGCGGTGACCAGCACAGGATACTTCCGGTCGTTGTCCCATTTTTCCATGTCGATCTTCGATAAAATGGCCTCATCACCCCATCCTTTGGAGCTGCCGTGACCCTGGTAGTTGATCATGAGCTGGCCTTCAAAGGCGCTGGTATTGATCAGGTCCGTCGTTCGCGGTGTTCTTTCGCCATTGGCGGTAATTTCTTTGGGGAAAGCATCCACGTACGCTTTCGAAATCTGAAATTGCGGTGCCTCTTTTTCAATGTTTTCGGTCAACCTTTCGGTGTACCCCACGAACAAATTGTAATTCCCATCGTCTGCGACCATCAAAACCTCTTTCCGCCAATCGCCAAATCGCTGTGGATCCGTTTCGTAAGACAGGATTTTTTGAACCATAATTTCGGCTTCCGCCCGGGTCCGGACCGGAATTCGTCCGATCGAAATATCCAAAGCGCCCCGCAAATCTCCCCCTTCCCAGTCATCAAGCAAAGCGTAATAATCATCCGAGGGAAACGCCCGGATGGGCACGTGAGAATTTTCAGTCTCAAATACCGGTATGAAATTTTCGTCGGGGTAGGCCGCCAGACCGGAGTTGTGTTTGTAGTCAAAACTCCCATCACCGAACAACAAAACCCGGATGTCCTGATTCCCCCGACTGTACAACATTTTGATAAAATTTCGCAGCGCAGACGGATCCGTTTTTCCTGAAGAAAACTCGTTGTAAATATCGAATATGTTGGCCAGCCGAACTTCGAAGCCATTGTGCTGGCTGCGGTGATTAGCAAGCTGGCGGGCAGACTGTTCGAATAGCGGATGGTAAACGATAAGGTAATCCACGTCTTCGATTTCGTGCAAATTCTGATTCGGAATCACCCTTCCACCGGAAACCATACGCACCTGTTTGGGATCAAAAACCACGAATTCCCGGGGGAGATCGGAAGAGGGGGGTGCCTGGAACCAAAACCCATTTTGTCGGGCATGAAAGGGGAGTAGCGTGGTGTTGAAGGGATCCAGGACCTCCATCGCGACCAGACCCGACCTGCCGTTTGTGATTTGGAATGCATTCTGATTGGAAAAATGGAAGAATCGGAGCGGGGCATTGGAATAGGCGAGGGGTTTGGTAAAGGCCAATTCCACGAAATCGACCCACCCCCGGCTGTTGCTTTGCTGCGTCTGATGTCGCATGGTCAAGCGCGGCGTCCGAAAAGATACTTTCTCCTGAAGGGAGGTG
>CALGAA010000182.1 GCA_937952445.1 uncultured Bacteroidota bacterium
AAGTTGCTCCAGATACCCACGTTGGCGCTTGAGCAAAGGATCAAGGAAGAACTCGAAAGCAATCCTGCATTGGAAGAAGGGGTGACCACGATCGAAGAGAAAGAATTCGAAGACCCGGATTATGACGATAAAGACGCCGAGAACGAAGTTGATTTTGACGTAGACGATTATCTTAAAGAATACGAAGAAGAAGATCCCACGATTTACCGCAATCAATCCGGGGGAGATGAGGAAGAATACCGCAAACCCGTGGAGGTAGTCAACAGTTACTACGATCACCTGGAGAAGCAATTGGGCATGATTTCCTTTGACAATCCCGTAGAGTATACGATTGCCTTACAGATTCTGGGAAGTATTGATCAGGATGGCTATCTGAGAAGAGATCCTGCCGCGTTGGTCGATGATTTGATGTTTACCCAAAACCTGATCACAAGTGAAGAAGTCGTCGAAAGAGTCTTATCACAAATTCAGCAATTTGATCCACCAGGTACCGGAGCCCGAAATCTGCAGGAATGCCTCGAACTCCAACTAGCTCAAAAGCTCCGTCTGGATAAGGACAATCCCCAGTTGGAACTGGCTTATACCATCGTCTCAAAACATTTTGACAAATTCTCCAAAAAGCATTTCAATAAATTGCTCACTTCACTGGATATCACAGAAGATGAGCTGAAGGACGCATTTGACGAGATATTGAAACTCAACCCCAAACCGGCAAGTGGCTATGCGCCCGATCGCAAGCGGGATTCCATGTACATCATTCCCGATTTTATCATCACCAACAATGGTGGGGAGCTGGAATTGTCGCTCAATTCCCGCAATGCACCTGACCTGAGGATTAGTGACCAGTACAGGGCGATGCTCAAATCGTATCGGAATCGGAAGAAAATGGGAAATATCAAAAGCAAAGACCGTGAAGCAGCGATGTTTATCAAGCAAAAACTGGATTCTGCGAAATGGTTTATCGATGCCATTTCCAAGCGGCGGGATACGATGTACCGCACCATGTACGCCATCATGCAGTTTCAGTATGATTATTTCCTGACCAACGATCAGCGATTGCTCAAACCGATGATCCTGAAGGATATTGCCGAAATGACCGGTCTCGATGTGTCCACCATCAGCCGGGTGGCGAACAGCAAATATGTGCAAACGGAGTACGGGACCAAAAAGCTCCGGGATTTCTTTTCCGAATCCATTCAGAACAGTGAAGGGGAAGAGGTGTCCACCCTGGAGGTGAAAAAAATCCTGGCGGATATCATCGATGCTGAGGATAAGCGCAAGCCTTTGAGTGATGAAAAACTCCGCAAAGCATTAAAGGACAAAGGTTACGAAATCGCTCGCCGGACGATTGCCAAGTACCGGGATCAGCTCAATATACCTGTCGCGCGGTTGAGAAAGGAGTTATAATCGGATTCAGTCTATTTCGGGTTGATCGGGATCGGATTCCTGGTCTGGATTTTTTTCCTCACGGTTTTCGTTGATCAACCCCAATCGCTTTGCGCGTTGTTCCCAATTTTTGCGAGCAAGTACCTGCATATCTTCTGTATCGTCCATTTCGTCCACGATTTCCAGGCCAAGCAGGGTTTCCATAATATCTTCCATGGTGACAATCCCGGCCATCCCACCATATTCGTCATGAACCATGACGATTTGTTGTTGATTGTTCATCATTTTTTCGAACAAATCCGGGACCGGAATTTCTTCAGTGACCCCAGGCAAGGGACGGGCGATGGACTTGAGTGGTTCTTCACCTTCCTGATTGATAATTTTGGATAACACCTGATCCTTTAAAATGAATCCGGAAACCTGATCGACGTTTTCAGTATAGACCGGAATTCTGGAAAACCGCAAATCCGGGTTTTGATCATAAAATTCCTGTATGGTCATATCTTCGCGTGCCGCTTTTACCACTGTCCTCGGGGTCATAATATCTTCAGCCTGGATTTTGCGAAATTTCATCAAATTTTTGATGATAGTGTGTTCGCTTTGTTCTATGATTCCTTCTTTCGCCCCCATATCGGCCATGGCTGATATTTCGGTTCGGCTTAGCACACTGTCATTTTCATCTTTCTTTATTAAGTTGGTAATAAATTTGCTCATCCACACGAACGGATAAACCAGGATGATGAGAACATGCAGTGATCGAACCGTAAAGCCCGTCAATTTTTTCCAATAAGCCGCTCCGATGGTTTTGGGAAGCAGTTCTGAAATTACAAGGATAGCTAACGTCATACCTGCAGCTATAACTCCTTCAATATTGGTTTTTATCCCCAGAATATAAATGGCTCGCTCCCCAAAAACTTTTGTGGCCTGGACCCCTACACCGATGGCTCCTGCCGTATGTGCAATGGTGTTGAGCGTCAAAATGGCGGAAAGTGGTATATCGATGTTGCTTTTCATTTCCTGTAATCTCAGGCCGACCCAGGATTTTTCCTGAGCTTTTACTTCAACATAAGAAGGGCTTGTGCTTAGAAGTGCCGCTTCAAACAGACTACATAGAAATGAAACAGTTATCGAAACTGTGAAAAAAAGAATCAATAGACCCATTGATCGAAATGGTTGTTGGTGTGGCTTTGTTTCAACATGTTATGTACAGCAAATATAAATCTTTTATCCATTCGACTGTACTTATTTCAATAAAAAGAATGAGATTATTCGTTTAAGCCCCGAATATTATTTGGCGGAATCATTTCATTTTCTTACCTTTGCGCTCCAATTTTTTGTTAACACTCTTCTGGTTTTAGAACCGGAATACAAACCATCATCTTCATGAGTGAAGAGAAAAAAACAAATCAGGAAGAAGTTCAGAACGAAGAAACTTCTCAATTAAAAGAACAGACCAATGCCACAGCGGATGCCACTGCTGAGCATGAAAGTTCTGATTCAACCAACGCGGCAGATGCCGATTCCACTGATCAAGTTGAAATCAGCCAGGCAAAGGTAGAAGAGAAACCTGTTGCCCACGATGATTTCGACTGGTCGATACAGAAAACGCAAACCCATACGTACAAGCCGGAAGAATATGAGAATATGCTTGCGGATTACGATTCGACCTTTAGTGATATCAATGAATTTGAAGTAGTTCAAGGGAAAGTAGTAGCCATTAGGGATGGGGATGTCATCCTGGATATCAATTATAAATCCAATGGCGTCATATCCCTATCGGAATTCAGAGAAGTCGACGAACTGAAAGTAGGTGATCCCGTCGATGTGTATGTTGAGCGAAAAGAGGATGAAAACGGGCAACTGGTGTTGTCTCGCCGAAAGGCACGACTGCTCAAGACATGGGATGCCTTGACAGATAGCTACAACAACGACACCATTATCAAAGGTACCATTGTCAGTAAGACAAAAGGTGGTTTGATCGTAGATGTCAACGGACTGGAAACGTTTTTGCCTGGATCCCAGATCGACATTAAGCCGATTATAGATTATGATTCTTACGTCGGAAAGACGATGGAATTTAAGGTTGTGAAAATAAATGAAGCGATTAAAAACGCGGTGGTTTCTCACAAAGCCTTGATCGAAAGTGATCTGGCTGAACAGCGGGATCAAATCATCCAGAGTCTAGAGAAAGGTCAGGTGTTGGAAGGGGTTGTCAAGAACCTCACGGATTTTGGTGCATTTATGGATCTGGGTGGAATTGATGGTCTGTTGTATATCACCGATATTTCCTGGGGTCGAATAGGTCATCCGAGCGAAGTACTTGAACTCAATCAGAAAATAAATGTGGTCGTACTTGACTTTGACGAGAACAAGAAACGAATTTCTCTGGGACTCAAGCAATTGCAGCCACATCCATGGGATGTCCTGGATGAAGCCATTGTCGAAGGGAGCAAAGTGAAGGGAACCATCGTGAACATTGAAGATTACGGAGCATTTTTGGAAATTGTTCCCGGAGTAGAAGGTTTGATTCACGTTTCTGAGGTGAGTTGGAGCAACCAACCAGTGAATGCACGTGAATTCTTTGATTTGGGTCAGGAACATGAAGCGGTTGTGGTGACCATCGATCGGGAAGATCGGAAAATGTCACTGAGTCTGAAGCAATTAACAGAAGATCCATGGAATGAGATCGAACAAAAGTATCCAATTGGATCTCGTCAGACAGGTGAAGTTAAAAACCTCACTCCATATGGAGTATTTGTCGAGTTGGACGAGGGAATCGGTGGTATGGTACATATTTCTGATTTGAGCTGGACTAAGCGTTATTCTCATCCGTCAGAATTTACATCCGTAGGCGATGACCTGGAAGTGGTAATTCTGGAAATCGATAAAGAGGATCGGAAATTAACTCTGGGTCACAAGCAAATCGAGGAAAATCCATGGGATACCTTTGAAAAGGTTTTCCCTGTGGGATCGTATCACGATGCCACCATCATACGAATTCATGACCGGGGCGCCATCGTTCAAATGCCTTATGGTCTCGAAGCTTTTGCCCCGATCAAGCACATCCGTAAGGAGGATGGCACCATGGGGAAAGTCGATGAGGTTATGACCTTCAAAGTGCTTGAATTCAACCGGGATGATAAGCGAATCCTCGTTTCTCATCTAAGGTATCTGGAAGATATACAGCGTGAAACTGTACAGAAAGAGCGGGACGAAAAACAGCAACAACAGGCTGAAACCAGACAGAACATTCAGCAGCAGCAAATGAAAATTGAACGTGCTACGTTGGGTGATTTGAGCTCTTTGGCTGAATTGAGGTCACAGCTTTCTGGAGAATCAGAAGAAGAGGAATAACGTAAAACCAGATTGGGTCCCGGGATTTGACATCCCGTTTCGATCTGGGGTTACTAATAATTAAATGAAACAGTACCTGAAGACAGTCTCCTGTGTCTTCGGGTACTATTTCCTTTTTTGAAGATATCATTTTCAAATTGGGGTATATATTACACCAATTAATCCGCCAGGACGGTCTATATTTGCAGCATAATTTACCAAATTGTAGATCGATTTAAATATTATATAGTATCATTGCATAAGTTTTAATATTCATTAGTAAAGATGAAACTAGGTATACTGAGAACTCCTGGAAGGAATCTATTGCCCATCAGCCAAAAGGTCATCAAAAAGTTGGCAGATATCGGTGTCGACGTATTAGTCGAACAAGCCGATCCGGAGATTAATTGGGAAAAATCGTTGCTGGGAACCGATGCCTCCTTCGTTCCACTGGACACCGTTGTGAACGAGAGCGAAGTACTTTTGAGCGTTGGTATTCGTGACCTGACATCCACCAAAGCAAAATTCTGGATCAGTGAATTTCAACCTTTTAATCATCCGGAGGTAGTGAAAGCATTGGATAGCCTCGGAGTGACCGGGTTGAGTTTGGATATGATTCCCCGGATCAGCCGGGCCCAATCCATGGATGTGTTGTCGTCGATGGCCTCCATTGCCGGCTATAAAGCCGTCTTACAAGCTGCGGATTTATTGCCGCGATATTTCCCAATGATGATCACAGCTGCCGGAAGCATTAGACCCGCAAAAATTTTGATAATCGGTGCAGGGGTTGCAGGATTGCAGGCCATTGCCACAGCCCGAAGGCTGGGAGGTGTCGTCGAAGCATTTGATACCCGTACTGCGGTAAAAGAGGAGGTGGAAAGCCTTGGTGGAAAGTTTGTGGAAGTCGAAGGAGCTGTGGACCGTGCAGACAGCGGGGGATATGCTGTCGAACAATCAGAAGATTACAAAAAAAGGCAACAAGAAAAATTGGCGGAACGCGCGTCGAGTGCGGATGTGATTATCACCACGGCCCAACTACGGGGCAAGCCTGCGCCCAAAATAATTACCCCGGAAATCATTTCTAAAATGCCACCGGGAGCGGTCATCGTCGATCTGGCGGCTTCCACCGGAGGGAATACCGTTTTCACACAAAACGAAAAGACCATCGTACACGAGGGAGTAACGATCGTAGGTAATTCTTTTTTAGCTGATACAATGCCTCAGACTGCGAGTGAATTGTATGCTAATAACGTATTCAACTTTATGGAATTGATTGTCAGGGAAGGGCAAATACACCTGGACCTGGAGGACGAAATCATTTCTAATGCCAAAATCAACGGATAATTATGGAAGCTTTTAACCAGTTTATTTCGGCCCATATCATGGAAATATATGTCCTGTTGTTGGCCGTGTTTTTGGGTTTTGAACTTATTTCTAGGGTTCCCACGGTTTTACATACCCCCCTGATGTCTGGTACCAATGCTGTAAGTGGAGTGGTAACCATTGGCGGAATTCTTTTGGTTCGAACGGCAAGTGCTGGTGATTACCTGGCGCTTAGCCTGGGGGCCATCTCAATTATTTTGGGGATGATCAATGTAATCGGGGGCTATATGGTGACGGATCGTATGCTCAATATGTTTAAAAAGGAAAAGAAGTAAGCCATGATGGGAATAGTAGCTCTTCTGTACATGATCGCCGTATTTTGTTTTGCCGGGGGAATTCGTATGCTCCGCCATCCCAAAACGGCGAAGAACGGTAATTTACTTTCAGGGGCTGGGATGTTGATTGGAATTTTGACCGCGCTGATTCAGCCACTTGGTGAAGTTGATAATAATTATTTTATTATCGTAGGCTCGATGGTTGTGGGTGGAGCTATCGGCTGGCCATTGGCGACCCGGGTTAAAATGACTGCGATGCCTCAATTGGTCGCTTTATTTAATGGATTGGGTGGGGCTAGTGCATTGACCATTGGGATCGTTGAGATTGTGAATATCACACCAGCAACTCCGGTTGGTTCCGGTATCGTAAGTGTGCTGGCACTAATCATTGGTTCGGTCACATTTACCGGTAGCGTATTAGCATATATGAAATTGGAAGGTACCTTGCGAAAGCAATGGGTCGTGCCTATGCACAATGTCTGGAACATCGTTATTCTAATAGCGTTGGCCATCCTGAGTGCTATGATTATAAGTCAGGGCGGGGGGAGTTGGTTATTGCTTTTTCTTTTGGTCCTCCTTGCTCTTTTTTATGGTGTGTTCTTCGTATTTCCAATTGGGGGAGCGGATATGCCTGTGGTTATTGCCCTTCTCAACTCTCTGAGTGGATTGAGTGCGGCTGCGGCTGGGGCAATTTTTGGAAATCAGACGATGTTGATCGGAGGTATTTTGGTCGGTGCATCTGGAACAATCCTGACTTTATTAATGTGCCAGGCTATGAACCGATCCATTTGGAATGTGATTCTTGCGGGACGATTCAAAGCTGGAAGTGGGGCTGTCGCTGATGGCGATCAGGTGATGAAGGAAATTACCAGGCCCGATGCTGCTATACTTTTACAGTATTCTAAAAATGTGATGGTTATTCCGGGTTATGGATTGGCTGTGTCGCAGGCACAGAAGACCGTCAAAGAATTGGATGACCTGTTGAATGGACTGGATGTGCATGTGCAATATGCCATTCATCCCGTGGCGGGCCGTATGCCGGGTCATATGAACGTTCTGCTGGCTGAAGCAAACGTTCCGTACGAAAAATTACTTGATCTGGATGACGCCAATGCCGCACTCAAAGACACCGACGTCGTGATCGTAATCGGCGCTAACGATGTGGTCAACCCATCGGCCAATGACGATCCTTCCAGTCCGATTTACGGTATGCCAATCCTCAATGCAACCGATGCCCGTCACGTCATCGTCATGAAACGTGGTCGGGGAACCGGGTACAGTGGAATCGAAAATCCTCTGTTTTTCCACGATAAGACTCAGTTGTATTTTGGGGATGCAAAAGCCTCTTTGCAGGAGATTATCACGGAGTTGAAGGAAAACATCTGATTCTATAGGCAGGTGCCGCTACTAAAAAAATCTTCCATAAATATTTGGAGGAGGGGTAATGCTAGTGAGCCAGGAATTAAGTTCGTGATGCTTATGGAATTTGGCAGCCCATCCATATCCATACGGATTGCCAGGCAATATCTGACGAATTCGTCTATGTCCGTTTGGGAGGATTTGAAATTTACCTCCCTAC
>CALGAA010000183.1 GCA_937952445.1 uncultured Bacteroidota bacterium
CCAGGGATTGTACACCTTCAATTGCCGGTAGGTCATGCCGTGCTCATGTGCAAAATCACCCAGGCTGGGTATGGATTCAGTTACTGTAATGGTTTTGAGATCATCTTCCCACGGCGCATACCTTTCTGAATCGCTTATGTCAAAGCCAAAACGTTCTGGTGTGGATAGAATTTCCTTTAAAGCCAGAACACGAAAAACGTACCGGTTGGTTTCCGTTCCGAAATTCATGTGATAGTATTCTTCCTCTTTCTGCAAATTGGTTTCCCGTTTGAAATTTCCTTCACCGATGTTGTAGGCGCCTGCAGCATTCGTCCAGCTACCAAATTT
This sequence comes from uncultured Bacteroidota bacterium, assembly GCA_937952445.1. Classification (GTDB taxonomy): domain Bacteria; phylum Bacteroidota; class Bacteroidia; order Chitinophagales; family Saprospiraceae; genus Membranihabitans. Next base: position 328 of record CALGAA010000183.1, read on the forward strand.
ATTTTTATAATCCTGGATTAATTTCGTTGCGGCCACTGTCGCTTTCTCCAGATTGTAGCGTTCATCGACTTCGCTGTTTATGACCAGGCCATACGACCGGGCCACGGCAGGCATCAACTGCCAAAATCCCCGCGCCCCGGCTGGTGAAACAACGTTGTCCAGATTGGACTCCGCAACAGCCACGTATTTAAAATCCTCGGGAATATTCCGTTCGGCAAGGATCCGTTCGATGGTCGGGAAAAATCTCTTGCTTCGTTTAATGCTTAAAATTGTACTGCTGTGGTAATAGGAATTGACGGTTAATTCTCGTTCGAGTCGTTCTCTGACATCCTCATTTTCAAGCGGAACGCGTTCACCTGCAAAGTCGAAATTATTGTGCAGATATACGGCCCTGATTTGCTGAGGTAAAGCGTTTGGCCCCAGCTCGACTTTAATAATATCAGTGGATGTGTTCTCGTCTGATACTGTAGTCGTGCCCCTATCGGCAACGTACCCATAAAATAACCCTAAGGTTATTATAACCCCAATGCTATAGAGAACTGGTTTTGAAAAGATGGACATCATTATCGCTTTTTAGGTTTTTTGTAGATAGGAACCGTGGAGCAGGCTTCTCCGTACATAATGCTGCGAGCGACAGGTGTTAATCTGGAAGTCAGATCTACATATGCACTTGGGGGAACCGCTTTGTTACTACAACCTTTGATTACAATAAGTTCGTCCTCATATTGATTGTAGTCGATTTTGGCCAATCGTTCCCGGTAGGCCGATTCGATATATTCACTCTTATTGCCCATGAATACCTGTGCAGCATAAGGGGCCAGATAGCTCGCGACCAGCATAAAAGCCCAGGTCGGTACGATGGCATCTGTCGAACAAAAAATAGCTACGGTCTGATCCCGGTATTGTTCCCAATCGATTTCCTTCATTTGAGCTCTAAATTCTTTTTCACGAAGAATCAGCCCCTGGAAAAGGAAGGATTTTATGTCAAATTCTATAATTTCTACTTCCGGGAAATAATTTTCGAGATTTATGGTTTTTAGTTTGCTGTTCGCAACCCGGTTCACGAGTACGGTATCGTTGTTTTTCATAAATGAGATTTCTTTAATTTTCACTGGTGTTTCGTAATGCTTCCCCGGCGACCACGGACTTGTCTCCGATTACTTGCTTTTTGTCCTCAAAATCTTTGAGAGCAGGAAGATCCTGGATGGATTTTAGACCGAAATAATCCATGAATTTTTCGGATGTTCCATACAGCAATGGCTTCCCTATGGTATCCGCCCGACCGATGATGGTAATCAGATCTCGCTCGAGAAGCTTTTGTATGGTATAGTCACAATTGACACCTCTGATTTGTTCAATGACCGCCTTGGTAACGGGCTGTTTGTATGCTATAATGGACAAGGTCTCCATGGCTGTTCTGGACAACTTATTATTTTGAACCTGCTTGACGTGCGTCCGGATGGTCGTTTCAAACGCAGGCTTCGTCATAAATCGAAATCCCCCGTTCATTTCCAATATTTCGAAACTAAAATCACTGTGGTGATAGAAGTCCGTCAATTCGTCGATCAACTTCAAAACCGTGTCTTCTTCAAAAGTTGTTTCAAAGCGTTCCTGCAAACAGTCCATTATTTCGATCAGGCTGATCGATGGATTGGCAATAAAAATCAACGCTTCGATATGTTGTTTCAAATGTTCCGTATTCGTCATACTCAATTTAATTTGGATGAATCTATCGGTTCATAATGAAGAAGATGTCCACACCATGAAGATAACAAAATCCCTGAAATCAATGGATAGCATCCCTTTCTTGTGACCCTCTATTCCTTTTACTATAACGTCTGGATGAAAAGATCGATCCATGAGAAATGTTTAAATTGCAGAAATTTTATTTTGAGATGGCCAAAGAGAGAAAGGTTTTTTTGTGTACAGAATGTGGATTTGAGTCGCCCAAATGGGAGGGTAAATGCCCATCGTGCAATGAATGGAACACGATGGTGGAGTACAAAATTCCAAAGTCCTCAAAAGGACGGCCTTCTGCGGGAACCATCGTCCGTCTCGACAGCGAACCGGTATTGCTGGAGAACGTCGAAATTTCCAGAAAAAAAAGATGGCGGATTAGCGATCCGGAGCTCGAAAGGTGCCTGGGGGGTGGAATGGTACCGGGCAGCCTGGTCCTTTTGGCTGGTGAACCCGGCATTGGGAAATCGACTTTGCTGCTCCAGGTGTCCTCGCATTTTCCGGCCAAGGTCTTATACGTGAGCGGGGAAGAGAGTAATGAGCAGATCAAGATGCGGGCAGATCGAATGAATAAGAAGTCCACCGAGCTATGGTTGCTCAGTGAGGTCGATATCCGAAAAATTCATCAGCATGTAACCAGAGTCCAACCCGACCTACTCATTTTGGATAGTATACAAACCACATTCAATCCCAATCTGGAGGGAGAACCTGGAAATATTTCCCAGCTCAGGCATTGCACCATGGAGCTCCAGCGCCTGGCAAAAGAAACAGGCACGGCCGTTTTTATTATCGGGCACGTCAATAAAGAAGGGCATATTGCGGGACCCAAAATTTTGGAACATATCGTCGATACGGTATTGTATTTTGAAGGGGACCAACAGTACAATTACCGAATGCTGCGGGTTCATAAGAACCGGTTTGGTAGTACAGATGAAATCGGGGTATACCGGATGCAACAGAACGGTTTGGAAATCGTCAAGGATCCTTCGATGATGTTTGCCAATCGATCCGCAAAGGATTTGAGTGGGTGTACGACAGCAGTAATGATCGAAGGGGGCCGGCCTTTTATGGTAGAGGTTCAGGCTTTGGTTACCCCTACCGTATACGCTGCTCCGCAACGATCCTCTACGGGATTTGACTTGCGACGACTCTCGATGCTGCTGGCTGTCCTGGAAAAGCGCTGCGGATTCCCGCTGGGTAAGCAGGACGTATTTGTGAATATTGCTGGTGGAATCAGGGTGCAGGATCCGGCGGTGGACCTGGCGGTGATCGTTGCCTTGATGAGTTCATTTCGAAACAAAGCGCTGAGTCGGGGGATTTGTTATTGTGCAGAGGTGGGCCTGACCGGTGAACTGCGAACGGTACACCGGTTCGAGCAGCGGATAAAGGAAGCGGATCGGCTGAAGTTTACCCGGATTGTCTGTTCTGCCAGTAATGAAGCCGTAGCCCGGCTGAAGAACAACATAAAGGTTAGTCCGGTTTCCAACGTTTCGGAATTATTGGAAATTCTATTTGGGTAGATTCCATGGTCGGGACTGATTCCTACGAGATTGTGTATGAATAGTCTTAACAAAATTATAATTTCAGGAGGTCGTTCTTAATTATTACAATTTGTGTATGAAAGCATAACATTTTTCCTTGCATTCTGTTTATTTTTGCGTGTCTAAATCTTATGAGGTGGAGGGCCTCATTTTCACTATTCGGATTTATTTTCCTGGCATTGTGTAGGTTCCAAATCCGCTACATTTCAAAGTTCAATGCGTATTATGATTACGAAGTTTAATTATCACCGAACTGGAATTCTATTTTCCCTTTCGATCGTGATTCTGGCATTCCTCTCATCTTGTGGACAGAAGGCTGACGCTGATGCAGCACAAGCACCCGTTCGTGAGTTCCCTGTAATAGCGGTTCAGACTATGGACATTGTATCCGAGAACCGGTATCCGGCGACCATCGAAGGAATCCAAAATATAGGCATTCGCGCTAAGGTGGATGGTTATATTCAGGCGATCTATGTGGATGAAGGTCAATTTGTCCGGAAAGGTCAGCCTTTGTTCCAGCTTGAAACCCAGGCTATGTCTCAAAGTGCCAATGCAGCCCAATCCAATATTCAGGTTGCAGAAGCTGCCGTCCACGTTGCACAGGTTGAAGTTGACCGGTTGCGCCCCCTGGTTGAGAAAAACATTATCAGCGAAGTCCAGCTCAAAACCGCTGAGGCTAATCTGGCTTCAGCCAAATCCAGAGTGGAGCAGGCCAAAAGTGAATATCAAAGCGTTCGCGAAAATATTGGATATACCCGCATTACGAGCCCGGTATCCGGCTATGTAGGTCGTATTCCTTTCAGACAGGGAACCCTTGTCGGCAGAAATGAAACTCAACCGCTTACCTACGTTTCCAATATCGAGGACGTTTACGTATACTTTGCCCTCAATGAAAAGGACTTTCTCAATTTTACGCAGGATATAGAAGGATCGACACTCCAGGAAAAAATTGATTCGATGCCCGCCGTGAATTTTATCATGGCCAACGGACAGGTATACAATCATCAAGGAAAAATCGAAACCGTAGCGGGTCAGATTGACCCCAGAACCGGAACCATCAATTTCCGGGCCCGGTTTCCCAATCCGGATAATATTTTACGGGATGGAGGAAGTGGCCTGGTGGCTGTGCCCACGGAATTTGACGATGCACTCGTCGTTCCGCATCAGTCGACATTTGAAATGCAGGGACGTAAATTTGTTTATCTCATTGCAGAAGGCGATACGCTCAGGGCCAAGCCAATTGACTATTATGCGGTCGTCGATAATAAAGTTCTTGTGGCCGAAGGAATCAGTCCCGGTGATGTCATTTTGGCATCCGGAGTGGGCAATGTCAGGGATGGTATGGCGATCAAGTCTAAGCGAGAAGATTTTTCCAATTACATCGACAATATAACCCCGGTGTTTCAGTAATTAGAAGCAATATGTTCAAACAATTCATTGATCGACCGGTATTATCTACGGTAATTTCAATCATTCTCTTGATTTTGGGGTTCTTAGGACTTCAAACTCTACCCGTTACCCAGTATCCTGAAATTGCACCCCCGACCGTACGTGTTAGTGCTTCGTTTCCCGGAGCTAATGCTCAGACCATCCTCGAAAGTGTGATTATTCCGCTGGAAGAACAAATCAACGGCGTGGAGGGGATGACTTATATGACTTCGACAGCGAGCAACGAAGGAACAGCATCCATCGAGGTATACTTCGAACAAACCATCGATCCCGATATTGCTGCCGTTAACGTTCAAAACCGGGTATCCCGGGCGAACGCTTTGCTTCCACGTGAAGTAGTGCAGAGTGGGGTGATCACTCAAAAACAGCAGACAAGTTCGCTGATGTTTACTTCCATATATTCCTCCAATCCGGATTATGATGCGAAGTTTATTCAGAATTATATCAACATCAACATTATTCCTGAACTTCAGCGGATTACGGGGGTAGGCGAAATTCGGGCATTTGGTGGAAATGTTTACTCCATGCGGATCTGGTTGCTCCCTGACCGGTTGGCCGCTTATGATCTGATGCCCAGCGATGTAATTGCGGCGATTAACGAGCAAAGTCTCGAAGCAGCAGCCGGTGCTCTGGGTGAAAACTCTGGTAACGCCTTCGAATATATCCTCCGTTACCCGGGACGTTTTAAAACGGAAACTGAATTTGAAGACATCGTGATCAAATCCATTGGGGATGGTCAGTTACTTCGGTTGTCCGATGTGGCCGATGTGCAGTTTGGAACCCAAAGTTATAGCGGAACTGCATTGGCCAATAATTATCCGGGTGTGAACTTTGGGGTGTATCAAACCCCGGGGTCAAACGCGCAGGAAATTGTCCGGTCAGTGGAAACAAGGCTCGAAGAATTGTCAGCGGATTTTCCAGAAGGGATGGAATATCTGATCAACTTCAACGTAAATGACTTCCTCACGGCCTCGATAGGTAAAGTAGTCAACACCTTGCTGGAAGCTTTTCTCCTTGTGTTTTTGGTGGTTTTCATATTCCTCCAGGATTTTCGTTCAACTTTGATCCCCGCCATCGCAGTTCCGGTTTCGATTATCGGTACGTTCTTTTTCCTCAATATGTTTGGGTATAGCATCAATCTATTGACCCTTTTTGCGTTGTTGCTGGCGATCGGTATCGTGGTCGATGACGCGATTGTGGTAGTGGAAGCAGTGCACGCGAAGCTGGAGGAAGGGGAACGAAATGCCCGAATCGCTACCCATAAGGCCATGAGCGAAATCACAGGCGCTATTATTTCCATTACACTGGTGATGGCAGCGGTCTTTGTCCCGGTTACTTTTTTCCAGGGTTCTGCGGGTGTATTCTATAAGCAATTTGGGGTTACACTTATTATCGCCATCCTGATTTCAGCTGTTAATGCGCTGACACTGAGCCCCGCCTTGTGTGCGATCGCTTTGAATAGTCATGCCAAAAAGATGGATCAAAGTCATACCCGGAATCCCTTACGGCGTTTCTTTTACCATTTCAATATCGGTTTCAACGCCACGCGGGCCCGTTATGGGAAAGCACTGTCTTTTCTGTTGAAACATAAATGGATTACGGTGGTCTTTTTGGCGGCAACGGTGGGAGGTATCTTGTTGATCAATCGGAATATGTCCACTGGATTTATCCCATCGGAAGATCGGGGTACGATTTTTATAAACATCGAATTACCACCCGGAGCTTCGTATGACCGAACCCGGGAAGTAATCGAAACCCTCAATGTAGAGTTGGAAGAATTTGATGAGATCCGTGGAAAAACCTTATACGGTGGTCGAAATTTTTTCTCCGGTGGGGGTAGCTCCTATGGAATGGGATTTTTGTTGCTCAAAAGTTGGGACGAAAGAACGACTGAAGAGAGTTCGGTAAACGGGTTGATAAAACGATTATCGGCTATGGCTCAAAAGATACCGGACGCCAATATCATTTTCTTTTCACCCCCAAGCGTTCGGGGATTTGGATCGTCTGATGGATTTAGTCTTGAGTTATTGGACAGGCGGGGAGGTGAATTCCGGGAGTTGGATCAGGTAGCCACGAACTTTGTTCAGGCGCTTTTGGATGATCCGTCGATTGGGTTTGCATCCAATTCGTTTAGTACCAACTTTCCACAATATGAAATGGAGATCAATGTACCCAAAGCGAAGGAAGCTGGTGTTGCTGTCAACAATATCCTGAGTACGCTACAGGGATATATTGGTGGATTTTATGCTGCAGATTTCAGCCGTTTTGGTAAACAATACCGGGTGTATGTCCAGTCACTACCCGAGGATCGGAGGGAATTAGCCGATTTAGATCGTATTATGGTTCGCAATGAAATGGGCCTGATGACGCCGGTTACGGAGTTCGTTGAATTCAAACGAATTTATGGCCCGCAGACCGTGAATCGATTCAACCTCTTCAATGCCGTATCGATTACGGGACAGGCTGCACCCGGATACAGCTCGGGGGATGCGGTAAATACGATCGAGCGATTGGCCGCCACCCATTTGCCGCAAGGATTTGATTACGCCTTTGCCGGTTTGACCAGGGAGGAAATCGCATCTGCCGGACAAGCCATAATTATTTTTGGATTGAGTATATTATTTGTTTTCTTTTTCCTGGCAGCGCAGTACGAAAGTTATCTTTTGCCCTTGTCGGTGATGCTCTCACTGCCGGTAGGTGTTTTTGGGGCATACTTTACCTCATGGGCCACTGGATTGGAAAACAATATATATTTCCAGATCGCTCTCATCATGTTGTTGGGGTTGTTAGCAAAAAATGCCATTTTGATCGTAGAATTTGCGCGCCAGCGACGACATCAGGGGATGGGATTACTGGAATCCGCTCTCGATGCAGCTAAAGTACGTTTGCGTCCAATCCTGATGACCTCCTTTGCATTTATCATGGGCCTGATGCCGCTTGTTCTATCCACTGGAGTAGGGGCGGTGGGCAACCGATCGATCGGAACAGGTGCAGCCGGAGGGATGTTGATAGGAACCATATTGGGCCTTTTTGTGATCCCTGTTTTGTTTGTGATGTTCCAGTGGTTGCAGGAAAGAATTACCGGTGTACCCCAGGCTGTTCTGGACAATGAAAGTACACCTGCTGACTCAGAAAAACGATCATTATGATGTGGAGCCGGATCCCATATATATTGTTTACGATACTCCTTCTGTACGGGTGTACGGTCACCCGGGAATTTACCGGAGTAGATCACCAAATAGATTTGAACGAATATCCGATATGGGAAGGGACGACCGATTCGGGGACTTTGGCAGAACTTCCTTTCGATGAATTTTTCCAAAGCTCCGAATTGCTGGACCTGATCGAAACGGGGTTGGAAAATAATTATAATCTCGGCCTTGCCATAAAATCGATTGAGATCGCTCAGTCGTATTACTGGCAGGGAAAATCAGCTTATTTCCCGACATTATCTGCAGGACCACAATTGACCTATGGGGTTCGGTCAGAAAATTCAGGGGCCAGCGGTAGCCGTGGCTTTCAGGGCTATCAGCTCGGGGCCAATTCTTCCTGGGAGGTCGATATCTGGGGAAAATTGAAAAGTCAGGAAAGGGCAGCCTTTGCCGACTATCTGACCGCTCATGCGGGACTCAAAGTGGTCCAAACGCAGTTGATTAGTCAAATAGCGTCCCTGTATTACCAACTCGTCGCGTTGGATGCCCGGAAAGCCGTCGCCGAACGGACGATTCAAAATTGGCAAAGCAGCGTAGAAACCATCCGGGAACTGAAAGAAGCGGGAACACCTTCGGTCACGGAAGTAGCTGTACAGCAAAATATTGCTCAAATGCATTTCGCTGAGGCTTTGCTGGTCGACATTGAACAAAATATATTGTTGCTTGAGAATACTTTGAATACCCTATTGGCCCGGCCATTTCAAGCTATCCCCCGGGAATCCTGGATGGATATCCAATTGCCGTCTGTATTGGAAACTGGTCTGCCAGTCCAACTGCTGGCAAACAGACCCGATTTGCGCCAACTCGAATTCCAGATTCGAAGTGACTTCGAGCACATCAATATCGCTAAAACGGCCTTTTACCCGACCTTAACGATCAACGCAGGAGCCGGGCTCGAAAGCAATCATATCGGAGATTTTATCAATCCCGGGTCCATATTTGCCAATATTGCCGGAGGTCTTATGCAACCCATTTTTGATCGACGACAAAATAAAACACGCCTGGAGGTATCCAATAAGTTCTATGAGCAATCTATCCTTCAATATGAGCAGACCTTTATCCAGGCCGTTCAGGAAGTGACCGATGCGCTGATCATCGCCCGTCAATCAGATGAGAAATTAATGCATCAGGAAGCCCAGTTGGCGGCCCTGGATCAGGCCGTTGAATTTTCGAATGAATTGCTCAATACTGGTTTGGCGAACTACCTTGAAGTGTTGCGTGCCCGGGATCAGGTGTTTTCCACCGAACTGGGACTGGTGGATACCCGCTTACAGAAAATTTCAGCGGTAGTTTCCCTGTATAAAGCGTTAGGTGGGGGGTGGGATCCTTCATCGCTGGGGATTACACCAGCCGAAGTCGAAGATCCGGCTGAGAATCAGGAAGAGTAATTTTGTCTCGGCTATTTTGTTTTTCTCGAAGATCTCTTTTTTCTTCGACAATCACATTGATCCGTTTTTCGGACTTCGAATCACAAATTATAAGATAATTTTACAACTATTTTCGGTATTTAATAGTTGTTCTACCAATCGCACTTAATAAAAGAATTATTCGCCGAATCATTGATTATAATGGATAAATTCAAAGTAACGAGGGTTTACAGTGACAGTAATGGGGAAAGCCATTTTGAAGAGATGGATGTCCCATTACATGATCAGGGGATGATCGGTCGATTATCCGAAGGAATTCCTGCTCAGGAAATCATTTTTAGAGAGGTGGAACCTGGATATGATTGGAGTTTTCACAATGCGCCAGCCAGGCAATATATCATATTGTTGGATGGAGAAATTGAAATCGAAACATCGTTAGGCGATAAAAGAAGATTCGGTGCAGGAGAGATCCTGTTGATGGAAGACACCACAGGGAAAGGTCACAAAACGCGAAACATTTTAGCACAAAAGCGGAAATCCGTTTTTATCACTTTGCCATAACGTATAAGGCGCGAATTTGATAATATAGACGAATCTATTTTTCTCTTTTCAGAATGTCGCAAAGCCAAAACGTCGAATGCAGCGTGTGAAATTCTATGATATGGTGAAAAGGAATCCGTTGATAGTGATGCGTTTCCGGATTCGGATGTATGAGATGGATTCGTATTATTAATTCAACCACTATGAAGGACATACATCACAGAGATGACGGCATAAGGGGCTCATTTTATATAGCCGGGGAGGATAAAATACTGGCAGAAATGACCTATGTGTGGACAGGGAAGACAAAGATCATTATCGACCATACCGAGGTGGACGATGAATTGAAAGGCCAGGGAGCAGGAAAACAACTGGTCGAAAAAGCGGTGGAATTTGCCCGGGACAAAAAGATCCAGATTCTTCCTCTGTGTCCTTTTGCCAAAAGTGTGCTTCGCAAGGAAGTGGCGTACCGCGATGTACTCTAAAATCAATTATTATGGAAAAGGATAATATAACCAAAATGTATTCCAATGGAGAGGTAACCATTGTTTGGAAGCCCGGGAAATGCATTCACTCAGGGATCTGTGTGAAAATGTTACCCCAGGTTTACAATCCAAAAGAACGTCCCTGGGTCAAGCCCCAAAATGCCACTACGGCAGAGATTGTTCATCAGGTCAGCCAATGTCCGTCCGGAGCTCTTTCTATATTGGAATATTCTAAAGGTGAACAACCAACCTGATTGAGGTTTTCATATTTTCTTTTATGCGTTCATTCACAATCCCTTTGTTTAAAATATGAAAATGGATTCGGATTTTCTGTACGATGTCATAATCATTGGGGGTAGTTATGCTGGTCTGTCTGCTGCTATGTCTCTTGGACGGTCGCTGAGAAGGGTATTAATCATAGATAGTGGGGAGACATGCAATCATAAAACGCCGCATTCTCACAATTTTATAACGCAGGATGGGGAGATTCCCGCCATGATTTCTGAAAAAGCAAAAAACCAGGTATTGAATTATAGTACGGTCACTTTCCGTAAGGATTTGGCTGTTCAAGTCGAAGAATCGGACCATGGGTTTCGAATCCGGACCCGGGAGGGTAAAACCTATGGCGGGGAAAAACTCATTTTAGCAACGGGAATAAAGGATGTAATGCCACGAATCAAAGGATTCGCAGAGTGTTGGGGAATCACCGTGATTCATTGTCCATATTGCCATGGTTACGAATTTCGAAATCTAAAAACCGGAATTCTGGCAAAGGGTGAAAAAGCTTATCATCTAACCAGTCTGGTTCACAATTTAACAAAAGACGTAACCATCCTCACCAATGGAGAGCCAGAGTTGACCTCTTCGCAGCGTTCAATTCTTCGTGAACAGAACATCAGCGTAATGGATCAGCGGGTGATTGAGATCGAGCACAAAAACGGCTACCTTGAAAAAGTTATTTTTGAGGATGGAAGCGAGCTTAAATTGGATGCCCTCTACGCTGCAGTCGAATTTGAGCAACACTCCCTGATCCCCGTACAATTGGGGTGCGAACTTACAGACTACGGGTACATCAAGATCGATGCTATGCAAAAAACTTCCGTACCCGGTGTTTTTGCCTGTGGAGACAATTCCAGCCCTATGCGTTCCATAGCTGCAGCGGTTGCGGCCGGGAACTTGGCGGGAGCTGCGGTAAATAAGGAACTTTCAGAATCTCATTTTTATCGCTGATAAAAACTGTGGTCATTTCTTACCACAGGTATCATTCAAATCTGCCCGCATCAACCCCCGGAGTGGGCCTGGTTATCACAATCATGAGGTAGGTTTCTTGTCTTTTTTTCATATATTTAATACGATAAAACCTAAATGATATGGAGACCAATAAGTCCACACCTGTACAAGTTGTGAAGCGCATGTTCGACGCATTTGCCGAGGGCAATGTTCGAGCGATCCTGGAGACTGTTTCAGACGACAGTATTTGGATTTATCACGGGACCCAAATCATTCCGAAATCCCGGTTTTCAGGGAAAGATGGGGTGGAAAAATTCTTCACCAATATTCTCGAACGAACGGAAGTAATCAGTTTTGAAACCCGGCAATACATCGTAGAAGGGGAAATGGTGGTCGTACTCGGAAGTGAACATCAGCGAACGAAAAGATCGGGACGGGAGTTGAAGCAGCAATGGGTTCAAATATACACAGTCGAAGATGGGTTAATAACCCGAATGGAAGAATTTGCTTCATCCGAATCGGTGCCGGAAGAGTGATTTTAATTGGGGGATAAAGTAGAGCTTGCGCTGGGATTTTACCGGTTTCAGACCCATAGGAGATGAGGTAATGAAAATCTGAATGGTTTAAATTTTGCCGAAGGCATAACCAAAAGTCTGAAAATTACCAAATAAAGTGTTAAATTGGGAGGTCTTACAATTTGACACACCTCTATTTTTCCAATTTGAGTGGAGGGATATGGAATGAATATCGGAGCATGATGAAAAACCGGACTCTGATCCTTTGTGGTTTTATTGCCTTAAAGTTTTTACTCCAGGTTGTATTGTTGAATCCTGCCTACGAACTCCACCGTGATGAATTCCTCCATCTGGATCAGGCGAATCACCTGGCGTGGGGCTTCAGTACCATACCACCATTTACTTCCTGGACATCTTACCTTATTGATTTACTGGGCGGTTCTGTATTTTGGATTAAATTTTTTCCGGCGTTGTACGGCGCATTGACGATTTACATGGTATGGAAAACGATTGAAGAATTGGAGGGCACAATGTTTGCTCTCATTTTGGGATCCACCTGTGTGTTGTTGTCGGCATTGTTGCGAATAAACACACTATATCAACCCAACTCTTTCGACATTTTGTGTTGGACAGCAGTCTACTACGTCATACTTAAATATGTAAAGTCGCGGGAATCCTCCTGGCTGTACTGGGCGGCCGCAATCGCTGCGATTGGATTTCTCAACAAATACAATATCGTTTTTCTCGTACTCGGAATGATTCCTGGTTTGCTCCTCACTCCCGAACGGCGGATTTTTACGGGCCCGGCGCTCTATATAGCGATGGGCATTGGCCTTGCCTTGATTTTGCCCAATTTAGTCTGGCAATATCAGAATTCATTCCCGGTGTTTCATCATTTACGAGAACTTGCTGACCATCATTTGATCCACGTCAACCGGATGGATTTTTTAAAAACCCAATTTATATTTTACCCGGGTGGTATTTTGGTTTTGCTCTTTGCCTTTTATGCGCTTTTGTTTTATGCACCGTATCGGCCGTATCGATTTTTCTTTTGGTCTTTTATCTTCACGATGGCCATATTTATGTATTTCAAAGCAAAGGATTATTATGCCATCGGGGTGTACCCGATCTATCTGGCATTCGGGTCTGCTTATCTGGGGGAATTATTGAATGAGGGATGGAAAAAGTTTCTCAAACCCCTTTTGTTGGCGTTCCCCATCGCACTTTTCATTCCGATTCTTCAGGTGGCCTTTCCCAATAAGAGTCCCGGGTACATTGCCCAACACCCTGAAAATTATAAAAAATTTGGAATGCTCCGATGGGAAGATGGGAAGGATCATCCGATTCCTCAGGATTTTGCAGATATGTTGGGCTGGAAAGAGCTGGCTTCGAAGGTAGATAGCGTCCATTCAACTCTATCTGGTGCTACTCTGGTATTATGTGATAATTATGGTCAGGCAGGAGCGATCAACTTTTACACCCAACGGGAGATCCGTGCTGTGTCGTTTCATGCAGACTACCTCTATTGGTTCGATCTTTCCAAAACGTATCGCAATCTGATTCGGGTGGTTCATAAGGAGGACGCCAAAGGGGAGTTTCAGGAAGTGTCCTCATTATTCCATCATTCGGTGGTGGCAGATTCCATTACCCATACATATGCCCGGGAAAACGGTACGAAAATACTGGCCTTTGAAGATGCAAAATTTGACTTGCGCAATCGCCTGATGGAGGAGATTGAAGAGGAAAAAAAACGGTAAGGAGGTTCGGCTGCGATCGGAAGGCAGAACCTGTTTCTCTACATTACTGCCATCCTGCCATTTCCAACACAGCGTCGGATGATCCACGATGATAAACATGACATTTATCCTGTGAGGCTTATGACGAAACCAGGAGATGATTCCCGAAGAATTTATATTTTTAAAATCAAAAGCCATCCATGGAAAACCAATTTCAGGCAGGAGTCAATATTGCATTGAAAATTCCCAAAAGCAAGTACGAAGCAACCGTTAAATTTTACCGGGAAGTTCTCCGTATGGAGGTGGAAGAAAGGCCCATCGATCATCCTACCATATCGAAGACACACCGGGTCAGATTTGGTCCCAACGTACTATGGCTGGATTGTGTGGATCACAACACGCATGTCGAAACATGGCTTCAATTAACGGTCCCCGATATGGGCGAGGCCATCCGATACCTGGAGTCTCAAGGGATCAATACCTGCGATGAAATCGAAGCTCTCCCGGACAATATGCATTGGATACAAGATCCCGCCGGGACTGTTTTCAATATACAAGAGCGAAAGCGGTAAAAGGCGTACTGTAGAAATCATCATGCAGGACAGGCAAATTTCTAACAGGGAAGGGGAGGAATTTTGACGGAAATGTATACTTGGCAGGCGGCTTCCACCAGGTTTGATTGGTTCAGGATATTTTTCTTACATTGTATGCTCATGATAGTACAGAAACAAATGATCGATCGCTTGAGGTCGATTGCCCTGATCGATGACAATGTTTTAGCGGTATTCATGTATGGGTCATTCACAAAAAACGAGGGTGATGCCTATTCGGATATTGAATTCTATGTGTTCTTAAAAGAAATGGTGGGATTTTCCGGGGAGAAATGGGTGAGCCAGATTCATCCGGTAGCGATGTATTTCACCAATGAATACGGAAGTGAGGTGGCGATTTTTGAAAACTTGATCAGAGGGGAATTTCATTTTATGAGTTCATCGGAAATGAACGTCATTCTTTCCTGGGAGGGAGCTGTCGAGTACAGTGACTTTGATCGCATGAACCTTGTCGATAAGGAGGGGTGTTTGTCTGCCATTCTGAACCAAATCAAGGTAACCTCACCGGATCGGGCAACCGGGGAAAATATATTATGGCTGGGTCATTCCTTGCTGAATAGCTTACTTACTTCGAAAAATTTGATGCAACGAGGTGAATGGGCACATGCTCATCAAAATATGTGCGGAACCCAAAAGTATCTTTTGTGGCTGATCAGAATAGCCACACAGCAAACCGGGCATTGGGAGAGTCCCACGAAATGTCTGGAAAAGGATTTGGATTCCGTCTGGTACGATGAATTTAAGTCTACCATCTCCGATTTGGATCCGGATCGTCTCGGGGAAGGGTATGAGAACGCGAAGCGTATTGCCGCGATCCTTTTTGATGAACTTAAAATTCCGAATGAGTTGAAAGACCTGTTGCATCGAATGTAGGTGATCCCATGAAGGAATAAACAATATTTGTATGAACCCACCTCTCCAATCCACGTTTAATAGCCATATGAATAACCGAGATCTGATATGAGTTTGATCCCCTATATCGAGTACACGAAAATAGAAGCTCAGGGAAAAGATACTCCCCAATGGTACCACATGTCTCATCTCAGTAATGCCTGTGCTGCTGAAGATGCTCACCGGACCTCGGCTTATGCTATTTGTCTTTTGTACGAAGGGGAACTCCTTTTGGAATCGGATCTGTTTGAACACCGGGCAAAAGCCCCGGCTATTTTCACCATCGCACCCTCCTCCATCCGGAAGTTTACGGATTTGGGTAAGAGTTATGACGCCCGGATTTTATTCTTTCGTAAAGAGGTGTTTTTGGAAGGTCAATCGGACATCAATTACCTGGATAAGTTTGAATTTTTTGAAAAAACTGGTCAACAGGTAGTATCTCTTGATTCTGCACAATTCCAACAGTTTAAAACCTATTTTGAATTTTTGTATAAAAAATCCACGGAGAATAACCCCAATACCAGCGCCATTATCCGGAGCCTGATCTATATCGTACTCAATGAAATCGACGACGCCCATCAACAACAGAGAGAGGACCAGTCCGATTCCGGCGATCAAACCCACATTCTGACGCAGTTCAAACAACTTCTGGCAGAACACTTTATTGAGGAGCGAAAAGTGTCGTTTTATGCTGAGAAATTATTCCTTACACCCAAATATTTCTCTACGGTTATTAAGAAGGTGAGTGGGAAAACCGCCGGAGCCTGGATCAATGAAATGCTCATCCTCGAAGCAAAAGTGCGGCTTCAAAATAAAGAACGTACGATTGCACAAATTGCCTATGATCTCAATTTCTCCGATCCCTCTCACTTTGGGAAGTTTTTCAAAAAACATACCGGGTTGAGCCCTTTGGAATACCGGAGGTGATATTTCACCCTGTTCCATAGGTGTTTTATATTGAATATCAATCTGGTGCGTAGGGCATTAAGCCCGGGATGCTGACGACGACGTTGTTTTTGGTCCTATCGAAGAAGCTACACCGAGTAATGCTTACGCCACATACATTCGGTCATGCTCGCACCCGGATAAAACCTATATTCCCACTCCTCCGGGTCATATCTTTCCGACTTTTATACCATAATTGCCTACTTATAGCTCTTCCAGAGGGGGTTTGTCCGTCTTATCTTTGTAGTGTTATTAATTTATTGATGATTTAAAAAAAGATAGAATAATGAAAACTGTAAAATTTCAATTAGAGACCCTGACTTGCCCCAGTTGCATCAAAAAAATTGAAGGCGTATTGAATCGGAAGAATGGGGTTGAAAACTCCAAAGTATTGTTCCATTCCAGCAAGGTAAAGGTCATGTACGATGAGAAGAAAACCTCAGCTGATGAGTTGGCAGATACGATTCAAAAGCTCGGGTACCCTGTGCTCTCCAAAGCTGCCTAGTGGCAGTGATAGGTATGGCGATGTTATTTTTTGCCATTATATCTGAAGAGGGAACCAGTCCCATACCGTCAGAATCTATTTAAATTAAAAAGTTAAATTATGAAGTCCAAAAATAAAAATATTTTAACCCTGGTGTCCGGCGGCCTCCTTTTGGCCGCTTTGGTCACCTATTTACTCAATCCTTCAAATCCTGTCCGGGATTTCTATTTGATTGTGGCTGCAATCATTGCAGGAATTCCGATTGCGATAAAGGCAGTCCAGGCCTTGCGTCTGAGAGCGTTTAGTATTGACCTGTTGGTTACTATTGCAGTGGTCGGCGCCCTGATTATCGGAGAATATACCGAAGCGGCAGTGGTTTCATTCTTGTTTTTATTTGGCGATTATCTGGAAGGACGGACGTTAAATAAAACCCGGTCGGCTCTGAAGTCCCTGATGGATATGGCCCCGCTTGAAGCCACCATTTTGAAGGATGGAAATCGAATCACGATTCCGGTTGAGGAAGTGAAGGTTGGTGATCATGTAATCGTTCAGCCGGGCGCTCGAATTCCCGTGGATGGTCAGGTTTTGACGGGCCGTTCCTTCATTAATGAATCGGCGATTACGGGCGAATCAGTCCCGGTATTGAAAAGGAGGGGGGATCAGGTGTTCAGCAGTACGGTTTCAGATGACGGTTATTTGGAGATTTTGGCTGAAAAAGTGGGGGGTGATACAACCTTTTCCAAAATCATCGAATTGGTCGAGGAAGCTCAGGAAACGAAGGCTCCCACGCAAAAATTTATGGAACGATTCGCAGCTTATTATACGCCTGCCATTCTGTTCCTGTCGATATTGGTAGGGCTGTTTACCCAAAACACCCACCTGGCTCTTACTTTTTTGGTAATCGCATGTCCGGGAGCCCTGGTCATTTCTGTGCCGGTTTCAATCGTGGCAGGCATTGGAAATGGAGCGAAAAACGGGATACTATTCAAGGGTGGTGACAAAATGGAAAATCTGGCTAAGGTCGATGCTGTGGTTTTTGATAAAACCGGTACGCTAACGCAGGGGAAACCTATGGTGACCGATATAAAGACGTTTGGAATGGGAATCGAGGGAGTGCTCAAGTTGGCTGCAGAAGTAGAAATGGCTTCGGAACATCCCCTCGGTAAAGCGATAGTGGAAGAAGCCGGCGAACTTGGATTGGAACTGGATCGCAAACCCTCCGAAGTGGAAATCTTAAAGGGACATGGAATGCGGGCAAAGTTGGAATCAGCGCAGGTATATATTGGAAATCTTTCCGGAGCTACCAAATCAGAACTATCGATCGATGAAGAAGTCCGTACCTATATGCATCGTCAGCAGAAAAAAGGAACGACTCCGGTTTTGGTTGCGGTGGATGGAGAAGTCCGGGGCATCATTTCAATAGCCGATAGGGTTCGATCTGAGGCATCCACAGCGGTTCATCAGTTGAGGGAGAATGGGATCGAGCGTCAAATTATGCTTACTGGTGACAACGAGGCGGTTGCCCGCCAGGTGGCGGATAAGCTTGGAGTAGATGAATTTTCTGCAGAACTACTGCCCGATGAAAAAGTGAATCGGATCAAAGGGTTTAAAAATTCGGGGCATAAGGTAGCTATGGTAGGGGATGGCATCAATGATGCGCCTTCTATTGCTACTGCAGACGTGGGGATTGCAATGGGAGGTACCGCCACGGACGTTACGATGCAAACCGCAGATGTCATACTGATGTCCGATAACCTGGATAAGTTGCCGTATGCTATACAGCTTGCCAAAGCCACTGTTCGCAATATGAAACAAAACACAGCTATCGCTTTGATTACTGTCGTATTTCTGTTGGTGGGGGTGTTGATGAACCATATCCACCTGGCTTCCGGTATGCTGATTCATGAGATCAGCGTGATCGTAGTTATCGTCAATGCGATTCGTCTCGTTTATTTTCCAAATAAATATTTTGGATTGCGAAAGAGTTGGAGTCGGTTAAAAGAAAAACTAGGGACAAATGAACGCCGGAGTTTATCGGTCGGTGAGTTTTAAAATCCGACATATGTACCATTTTTGGCGCTTTTTATCCTGGAATGGTACCTGGACACTGAATTATCTTTATACCATTAAATAACTAAAATATACAGACATGAAAACGGTCAAAAAATTTCGAAAAAAAATTATGCAGATTAGCTTTTTCCTCGGTTTTTTAATCTTCGGATTGGCAACCCATTCCTATGCTCATTGTGATTCCTATGATGGTCCGGTGATTCAGGATGCATATAAAGCCCTGGAACTTGAAAACGTAGCGTATGTGCTGAAATGGATTTCAGCCGATCAGGAAGCGGAGATCAAAAGCCTGTTTGCCAAGACCTTAGGGCTTAAGGATGGAGATTCCGAAATCTATGAAATTGTCGAAACCCATTTTCTGGAAACACTGGTTCGGCTGCACCGGGAGACAGAGGGCGCTCCTTTTACCGGATTGAAACCGGCAGGGTCCGTGACACCAATCATTCGGATGGCAGATCGTTCGATCGAAAATCTCGAGGTCCAACCGCTTCTCTCCGATTTGGGACAACATATTCAGACCGTTGTTTCGGCCAAATATGAAAAGGTAGTAGAGTTGAGTAAATTGAAAGATCGTTCTACCGCTGAAGGGCGGGCATATGTGGAAGCTTACGTCGATTATACGCATACCCTTGAAGCTATCGAACACGCATTGGCTCACGGCGGTCACCATTAAATTTCTCCCGGATAATACGGCCTCTTCCACATAAAACATGGAAGAGGCTTTTTTTATGCTTCAATGGGTGAGTCATAGTCGGACTTTCCGCTCGTTGGTTAGAGAATTTGCTTGTTTGGATGATTTCTGTATTACGTGAGGAGGATAGAAAAGGAGATATTATTAGGTTTAATTTGACTATCTTTCGTAAATATATTGGTGCCGAAAAGTCCCACACTCATGTATTCTCCAGACACCTATTTTAGTATCATTTCAATACACTGCCACGCACAATGCAATTTAATATACCCCCTCATCTCAAAGGCTTAACCGAGTCGGAAGTAGAAGCTTCCCGGGAGAAGCATGGTTTCAATATTACCTCCGACGGTAAAAGAAATATCTGGTATCTTTTGTTGCTGGATATTTTGAAGGATCCGATGTTGATTCTTCTTATTGCTGCGGCCGGTATTTATCTGATAGTTGGTGATTACGCTGAAGCTATATTTATGTTTGGGGCCATTATTGCCGTATCCGCTATTTCGTTTTATCAGGACAACCGGAGCAAAAAAGCTTTGGAAGAGTTGAAAAAACTCAACGAGCCATATAGTTATGTCATTCGAGAGTCCACTATGAGGCAAATACCAACCCACGAAATTGCCGTTGGTGATTTGTGTGTTATTGAAGAAGGGAAAATGATCAATGCGGATGGCACAATCGTTCATAGCAATGATTTTTCGGTGGATGAATCCTCGTTGACCGGTGAAAGTTTTGCGGTTTTTAAAAGTCAGGATACGGAGGATCGAAAGGTGTATAGCGGAACTCTGGTGGTCTCGGGGCTGGCTATTTTCCTGGTGGAAAAAATCGGTCGCGAGACTAAATTGGGTCAAATTGGAGAGTCCGTGCAGGAAATCCATGATGAACGATCACCGTTGCAAAAGCAAATCGGACAGTTCGTGAAATGGATGGCCATTATTGGCATTATCGTGTTCTTGCTGGTATGGGGGTATAGTTACGTGCAGTCCGGATCGTTGATCGACAGTCTTTTGGTGGGTCTGACGTTGGCGATGTCCATTTTGCCAGAGGAGATCCCGGTGGCGTTTACGACATTTATGGCGTTGGGGGCCTGGAAATTAATGCAGGAGGGGGTGATCATCAAGCGCAGTAGCGTGGTGGAGACGCTGGGTAGTACGACCGTTATCTGTGCGGACAAAACCGGAACCATAACCGAGAATTCCATGCAATTGGAAGCTCTTTATGACTTTTCTTCTGATCGAATTTACCACAAGGAAGAATACAAAAACCCTCAGCTGGGGCAGTTGATTTCCTATTCCATGTGGAGTAGCGAACCCGTTCCTTTCAATCCGATGGAACAGACCATTCACCGTGTCTATCTGGAAACGCAGCCCGACGATCGTCGAAATGATTTTCAAATGATCCACGAATACCCATTGGAAGGAACACCGCCCATGATGACCCATATTTTTGAAAATCAAGCTGGCGAGCGGATAATTGCAGCTAAAGGAGCCCCGGAAGCAATTATCCAGGTGTCCAATCTGGAGGAAAACCAGAGAGAAAAACTTCGGAAACTAATTCGGGATTTTGCGAAACAGGGCTATCGCTTGCTCGGTGTTGCCCGGGGTGAATTTTCAAAAGAGGAGTTCCCGGACAACCAGGAAGAATTTGAATTTGAATTTTTGGGGTTTACGGTCTTTTATGACCCTCCCAAAAAAGACATTCAATCGGTGTTTCAACGAATTTATGAAGCAGGTATTAAAATTAAAGTGATCACCGGGGATAATCCGGATACTACATATGCCATCGCGCAACAAGCCGGCATCCCCAATGACAAACCTGCGATTAATGGAGGTGAGATTATTCACCACAATGAGGAAGAAATGGTTGAATTGTCCAGAAATAATACCCTGTTTACCCGAATGTTTCCAGAGGCTAAACTGGCCCTCGTGAATGCGTTTAAAAGAGATGGAGAAGTCGTTGCCATGGTCGGAGATGGGGTCAATGACGCGCCAGCACTCAAAGCTTCCCATATCGGGGTGGCTATGGGCACGAAAGGAACCGAAATTGCAAAAGCAGCAGCATCTTTGATCATTACGGACGATGATTTGGGAAAATTGGTGGTTGGGATAGCGGCAGGTCGTCGGATTTATGCCAATATCAAGAAGGCAATTCAATATATTATTTCGATTCATATCCCCATCATCCTGACCGTTTCTTTACCGTTGTTTTTGGGTTGGATCTATCCTCATATTTTTACGCCGGTGCACGTCATTTTTCTCGAATTGATTATGGGGCCGACCTGCTCGATTGTATATGAAAATGAACCGATGGAGAAAAATACCATGGTTCAAAAGCCCAGGAAAATGACGGATACCTTTTTGAACTGGAATGAATTGAGCATTAGTATAATTCAGGGTTTGATGATAACGGCCGGTGTATTGTTTGCCTATCAGTTTACGGTGCAACGCGGAGGGGATGAGGTCACTACCCGGGCTATGGTTTTTACCACGCTGGTGGTTTCCAATATCCTCCTGAGCCTGGTCAACCGATCGTTTATTTATAGTGTGGTGGAAACCTTCAGATACAAAAACCGGTTATTTCCTTTGGTCATTGGGGTGACTTCGGTATTGCTTATCCTGATTCTTTATACACCAGCGATAGCTCAATTTTTTCATGTGA
>CALGAA010000184.1 GCA_937952445.1 uncultured Bacteroidota bacterium
TACTTTGCGTCTTTGCGGTACTCCCACCCCTTTGCGTACTTTGCGTCTTTGCGGTTATCCTTCCCTAAGCTAAACCTCTTTTCTATTTCCTTATGGCAAGCTGTCCAAAATGCCTTCTTCCAGAATATTTTCGGTGTGGGTGTATACAGATTGACGAATTTGTTCATACAGATTTGTGGACGGAGGAATTCCCAGTTTCAATAAAAACTGGGTAATCAGAGTCAACAAACCGATCTTCTCGGCCTCACACGCAATCCAGGTTTCCCGGGCAAACTCAATATTTCTCCGGTCATCGCGCAACGGTATCTCTTCGTCCTGATATTCTCCACGATAAAACAACATCAATGAGGTCAAAGCGAATATAATGCGATCTGGTACAGCTTCGTGAATAGAGATATAATCCTTAAGCGAAGGGAGAAGCCGGGTTTTAAATTTGGAAAAACTATTCAAAGATATATCGAGCAATTGATGGTCCAGAACAGGATTGCGAAATCGATCGAGAACCTGACTAATAAAGGTATCGACTTCTTCAGGAGGTAGCGCTTTAAGCGTTGGTTTTATTTCCTCGGATAACATTTTTGATAAAAATGTTTCGATTGATTTATTCGTCAGACAAGCGTCCACGGTCCGGTATCCGGCGAGATAGCCCACCGGCACCAATGCGGTATGAGCCCCATTGAGGATTCGCACCTTGAGTTCGCGATAATCCGAAATGTTATCGACAAATTTTACGTTGAGATCGGTTTCTTCAAATCTCCATTCCGACTGGAGTACCGGATGACCGGAAATCACCCAACTGTGGTAAATTTCACCCGCTACCATCATAGGATCCTTGTACCCGGTAGTTTCCACAATCTCTTCCGCCCTGCTTTCGGGATAACCCGATACGATGCGGTCAACTAAGGTATTATAAAAGTAATTGTGTTCGAGAACCCATTTTTCAAACCCGGGTTCCAATTCCCACAATTTGATATAATTGATCACAGCTTCCTGTAGCGCCGTTCCATTGTTTTCAATCAATTCACATGGCAGGATGATACAACCGCGGGTTTCACTGCCCGAAAAAAACTGATAGCGTTCGTACAGCCACCTCGTCAATTTAGCCGGAAACTCGGCGGGAGGTTCGTCTTCAAATCGATCTTTCTCCGAAAATGCAATACCTGCTTCGGTAGTGTTGGAAACGATGTACCGCATACCAGATTGCCGGGCGGTGTCAAGAAAATCTCCCCAATCGCGGTAGGGATGGACGGTTCGACTGATGGATTCCACCAGCGTGATTTCTGAAATGGATTCTCCGTCCCGGACGCCATCGAGTACCACGTGAAATAATCCATCCTGGTTATCCAATTCCTGATAGTCGCCGTGTTCGGTAGGCTTGACGACTACGACCGAACCATTGAACAATCCCTGCTCGTTGAGGGAGTGAATCATCCAATCCACGAACCCCCTTAAAAAATTGCCCCCACCAAATTGCAACACACGCTCAGGCGATACCTTTTCACGTTTAGCTTTTTTACGGTTCAGTTTATTCATGGATCAAGATCATATTTTATATCAGCAATTCATTGCCAATATTAATGGCTGGATAATTTTTCTATTTCAGGTACGACAACCGATCGTTGAAATAATTGCCAATTTTAGTTTAATTTAGCTAAATCACCAAATAATCATCTGGATACATGAAAATAAGTATGGATTTAGCCGAACACCACCGATTACTCAGCGATTTATTCCCGGAACTTTCACCTCAGGAGGCCTGGGATCGATATCGACTATCGCCTGAACAACTCCAATTTTACGAGGAAAACGGGTATATTTCCAATATCCAGATGTTGGTTGAATCTCAGATCAACCAGTTGCGCAGCGAACTGGAACAAATCGCTGATTCCTCCCACCCGGGACACGATTTATTTTACGAATTCAACTCCAACGAATCCGGTGATCCCGACAAGGTTCTTTTTCACTCACTGGGCCACTGGCGGATCACGAAAGGATTTCACGACATTTTGTGGAACCCTCGTTTTGTAGTGCCCGCCTCACAATTATTGGGCCACAAGGCGGTTCGGTTCTGGCACGACCAACTGTTTTCAAAACCCGCACATCACGGAGGAGTGGTTGCCTGGCATCAGGATTATAGCTATTGGACCCGCACTACGCCCATGCAGCATCTCACGTGCTGGACCGGACTGGATGACTCTTCCGTGGAAAATGGATGCCTTTATTACATTCCCGGCAGCCACCGGTGGAATCTTTTGGATAAAATCGAACTGGCGGGTGACATGGACGGTATTCAAAAATACCTGACTCCTGAGCAGCAAAAACAATACGATAAAAAAGTACCGGTAGAAATGCCAGCTGGATACGGTACGTTTCATCATCCCCTCATGATGCATGGTTCGTATGAAAACCGGTCCGACCGGTCACGCCGGGCATTTGTACTTAATGTCTTTGCAGATGGAACCATCTCAGATTCGAATGAACCCCTCCTGGAAGGCGTACCCCCTATCCCCCGGGGTGAAAAGTTATCGGGGAAATTTTTCCCGCTGTTGTATACGCCGCCGGTATAAAAAACAGGGGGGGGGGAAATGCATGGCCTCTCGAAGGATAATGCCTTTAGGTGCCCTGACAGAGGAGGGTGAGGTGGTGGTATAGGCAAGTACCTGCCGCTTTACCCGGACCCGTACCGGGTACTGAACAAACTATGATCCTAACCAAATCCAAATCAGTACGGCTTCGCTTTGATCTGTTGTGCGCTCACGAATGAATTTGCTTCGCCAGGTCTTTTATCGTCTGGATCGTTTTGGTATGTGCCACATCCAATCCTTCCTGCTGGAAAACCATTTGTCCATCGCGGTCAAATACACTAATGATATTGGAATGCGAAAAATCAATCGGTGAAATTCGCTTATAATTCACGGCCAGGACAGATGCAAATTCACGCGTCATTTCCGGCGTGGAACGGATAAACATCCATCGTTCGTCGGTCATCTGATTTTCAATTGCAAAGTTTTTCATCCGGGAAGGCGTATCAGTTTCTGGATCGATGCTGACCATCACGTACTGCACCTCGTCACCGTATTCATCGGGCACTTCCTCCTCAATCCGACGCATATCAGCAATCAGCCGGGGACACGCCGCTTTACACGAAGTATAGATCATCACCATGACTACTACCTTACCCCGCAATTCCTGCAACTCGAAGCTGTTGCTATCCTGGTCTGTCCATACCCCGGGCAAATGATAAATCGACATTTCGGGTAACTCACCCACTTCTGTCTGGACCGTGTCCTCCGACACTTCAGCCGACCCATTATTCTGGCAGGACCAAAGTACGGCTGAAAGCAAAACCATGCCCCATATAATTTTTCTCATTGCTCCAAATTATTTATGCTCTGCGCGCATCGAAATCCCAGATTGCGCGACGTATATCTGGCCTTCAAGCTGGAACGAAACGCATACCGCATGAAAGCGGCATAATTCATCAGGTCGGTCGCGCCAATCGCACTCGCACCACAGAACAGGTTATTGTCGGAACTCCCGCCCTTTCGGGTATCCGTGGTCAGGAGGACCGAACTATAATCATACGTCCACTCCCATACCAATCCGTGCAGGTCATGGATCCCATACACATTCTTCATTCCGGTTCCCACCGGATTTAGAAACGTTTTTGGTGTTTCGTACCACGATAGGATATATTGGTTATATTCCTCCTCATCACGGGCATCGGTTTCCTCCTCACCAGCCATAGCAGCAAACTCCCATTCATCTACCGTAGGCAGGCGTTTGCCCGCCCATTCACAATAGGCTTTCGCCGCAAACCACGATACGTTGGTCACCGCAGCCTGAGGATGAGCCTGTCCCAGTTCATCAGGCCCCGCCCAATGTATGAGATATGCTTCATCAGCGTATAACTTAATCGGCTTATCTTTCTGCCATTTCTCCTCTTCCCGCACAAAGTCCAGAAATTGAGCATTGGTGACGGGGAAGGGATCCATGAAAAACGACTCCACCTGCACGGGTTGATCCTGTTCCCCATATAACGGGATATACTCGCCGCCCGTAACCTTAGCCATTGGCAGGGACTGAGCTGAAAGGAGCTGTACTCCAAGCATCATCATCCCCA